>JAYVCO010000147.1:0-3960 GCA_043749935.1 Planctomycetia bacterium | reverse complement strand
AGGATCTGGCCGAAGCAATTGCCGAGGTGCTCGCGGGACACGAAGTCAGCCAGGCGGTCATCGCCGCAACCGGCTGTCGAATCGGGCGCGTGCAAATTCCGCAAGCCGGCGCACAGGTCACGTATTCAAAACACATCGCGCCGCTGTTGAACAGCCGCTGCGTGGAGTGTCATCGTGCGGGCGAGATTGCGCCGTTTAGTCTGACCAACTACGCCGAGGTCGTTGGCTGGGCAGAAACGATTGTCGAAGTCGTGCAAGAAAACCGCATGCCGCCCTGGCACGCCAACCCCGAACACGGGCACTTCAGCAACGACCGCCGCTTGAAAGATGACGAAAAACAACTCGTCTACGACTGGGTTAAGGCTGGAGCGCCCGAGGGCAATCCGAAAGATCTGCCCGCCCCGCCGCAATTTGCCGAGGGCTGGCGGTTGCCGCGCGTCGATCAGGAAATTTTCATGTCGACCGCTTCGTACGACGTGCCCGCCGAAGGGGCCGTGAACTACCAGTACTTCACGGTCGATCCGGGTTTCACAGAAGACAAATGGGTGCAAGCCGCCGAGTGCCGGCCGGGCAATCGGGCCGTGGTCCACCATATCATCGTCGGCATTCGACCAGGTCCTGGAAAATCGAAGCACCGGCCCAGTGGCATGTCTTCAGCATGGTTGACCGCGACGGCGCCGGGCGCGCGTCCGTTGTTGCTGGCCGATGGCATGGCGAAATTCGTGCCCGCCGGCTCGAAGCTGGTGTTCCAGATGCACTACACGCCGAACGGTTCTCCGCAAAAAGATCGCAGCAGCGTGGCTCTGATGTTTACCGACGCGAGCAAAGTGCGCCAGGAGGTCGCCACGTTGGGCATCGAAAACCATTTCATTTTCATTCCGCCGACTTCACCGGATTATCAGGCCGAGGCCTGGCACATGCTTCGCCGCGATACCGTATTGCTCTCGCTGTTTCCGCACATGCACCTGCGCGGCAAGGCGTTTCGGTACGAAGCCAAGTATCCCGACGGCACCACCGAGATTTTGCTCGACGTCCCGCGTTATGACTTTGCCTGGCAGGGCACGTACGAATTGGCCCAACCTAAGTTATTGCCCAAGGGCACTCAACTCCATTGCATCGCCCATTACGACAATTCTCCGGGCAACATCGCCAACCCGAACCCGAACCGCGTCGTTCATTGGGGCGACCAGACTTGGGACGAAATGATGATCGGCTATCTCGACGTGACTCTGCCCGACGAGCCCGCCAAAGTTGCCGCTAAAAAAGCCGACGACTAGCAATTCGCTCAGCAGTAACTAAGCAGTTTACTGCTCAGATTCTGGGCCCACGATCCTAAGATCCACATCTCGCCAATCAGTTCGGGCTCGGCACCGCGTCCCTCCGCGCCTACAATTCGTGGTGCAGACCTTCTACGATGACCTCGAACGGTCCCTCAATACGTCGAAGGTCCAGCGGGTAAGCGGAAGGAACCCTTGATGCAGAACGTTTGGCTGTTGGCCACGACCGATTTGAGCGGGAATCTTCTGGCCGCGCGCTGGCAGATGGCGATCACGCTCGGTTCGCATATCATCCTGGCGGTGTTTGGCGTTGGCATGCCCGTGCTTTTGTTGGCCGCCGAGTGGCGCTATCTGACCACGGGCGACCGGTCGTGGAGGGCGCTGGCTCACCGCTGGTCGAAAGTGTTTGCCGTGCTGTTTGCAGTGGGCGCGGTGTCGGGCACCGTGCTGTCGTTCGAGTTGGGCCTGCTCTGGCCAACCTTCATGGCCCGGTTTGGGCCCGTCATCGCATTCCCATTTGCGATGGAAGGCTTCGCGTTTTTTCTCGAGGCGATTTTCGTCGGCATTTATCTCTATGGCTGGAATCGATTGCGAGGCTGGGCCCATTGGTGGTGCGGAATTCCGATTGCCGCGAGCGGCGTGGCGTCGGCCTGGTTCGTGGTGACGGTCAATGCCTGGATGAACACGCCGCGCGGATTTCGCTTGGAAGACGGTGTGGCCGTGGACATCGATCCGATGCCGGCCATGTTCAATCCTTCCACCGGCCCACAGACGGCGCACATGATCGTGGCCGCCTACATGATCACGGGATTCATGGTGGCCTCGGTGTATGCCTGGCGATTGCTGCGCGACCCCACGTCGACATATCACCGGCGAGCCATGCTGCTGGGCTTGACCCTGGGTACGGTGATGACGCCCATTCAATTCGTCGTGGGCGATTGGATCGCGCGGCGCGTGGCCGACGTACAGCCGGTGAAGCTGGCCGCGATGGAAGGCCAGTTCCGAACCGAAGCCGGCGCGCCTTTGCGGATCGGCGGTTTGCCCGACGCGACCACGCGGTCGACGAACTATGCCATCGAAATCCCGGGCATGCTCTCCTGGATCGCTTATGGAAATCGCCAGGCGGTCGTCAAAGGGCTCGATGACTTCCCACGCCAGAACACTCCGCCGGTCGCGGTCGTCCACGTCGCGTTCCAACTGATGGTGTGCATCGGCACGCTGTTGCTATTGCTGTCTTTGTACGTGCTCGTAACGAGCGTGAGACGCCGACGAATGCCGGACTCAAAAACGTTCTTGCGGTTGCTGATCCTTGCGGGGCCGTTGTCGCTCGTTGCCTTGGAAGCGGGCTGGGTCGTTACCGAAGTAGGGCGCCAACCGTGGGTCGTCCAAGACATCGCGCGAACCGCCGACATGGTCACCAGCGCGCCGTACGTCGGCTGGATGCTGGTCGTGACCATTGGAATTTACTCAGTGATCTTGGGCGGAACGATTGCCGTGCTGCGCCTTTTGGCGAGAGCGCCGCTGGAGGACAAGCGCCATGCAGCCTGAAAGCATCCTGTTGTGCGTGATGTTCCTCGCGTTGACGGCTTATGCCATTCTGGGCGGAGCCGATTTCGGCGCCGGTGTGTGGGAGGTCAACACGGCCCTACAAGCCAACGAGAAGCAGCGACGGCTACTATTTGGTGCGATCGGTCCGGTGTGGGAAGCCAATCACGTGTGGCTGATCTTCATATTGGTCGCAACTTTCGGAGCCTTTCCAGCCGCCTTTGCCGCAATCTGTCAGGCGTTGTGGCTGCCGCTAGTGTTGGCAATGACGGGCATCGTCTTCCGCGGCGTCGGATTTGCATTTCGCTCGTACTCGGGCGGCGAAGTTCGGCAACAGTTGGCATGGGAAGCCGTGTTTGCGATCGGATCGACCGCCGCGCCGTTTTTTCTAGGCGTTAGTATCGGGGCCTTGGCTTCCGGCAAACTGGCAGTGTCGCGCGATGGCCGGTTCGAGGGAGATTATTTGACTGGCTGGATCTCGCCCTTGTCGCTATTTACGGGTTTCTTCGTGGTGGGAATGTGCGCATATCTCTCGGCCGTTTTCCTGACACGCGAGGCCAGTCAACTGGGCGACCGCGAGCTGGTCCGACTTTGGCGCCGCCGAGCTTTGGCGACCGGTTTCGCGATGGGTGCCTTGGCGCTCGCCGGCATTTTCTTCGTCGCCGCCAATGCGCCGCTGGTGTGGGACGGGTTTCGTCTGCGATCGTGGCCCTTGGTCGGCGCCTCGGTTGCCACCGGCTTTCTGTCGCTGGTCTCACTAGTCGTCGAGCGCTACCGCACAGCCGCGCTAGCCGCCGCGACGGCCGTGGCTGCTGTGATCAGGGGTTGGGCCATCGCGCAATATCCATACATCGTACCACCGCTAATCTCGATCGAGGATGCCAAAGCGCCCGCGAACATCTTGTGGCTAATGATCGCCATCGTCGGGCTAGGCGCTCTATTGGTTCTGCCATCGCTCGCGTACCTGCTGTATCTGTTCAAGGCCCGGCATTCGGAAACGTAAAACTCGGGCGGGCGTCGCACGGCACGAGCCCCACCGGGCAACGCCGTGAAGGATTTTTTAGCGGAGAACTTGGGGTTTTCGTGAAAGGCGGGATATGAAAAAGCCAGATTCCTCCCAACCCTAACTGAACACGAT
>JAYVCO010000146.1:0-9140 GCA_043749935.1 Planctomycetia bacterium | reverse complement strand
GCCATTGATGCCGGCGCCGTAGCTGGAGATGTTAGTAAAGGTCGACTCTCCTTGATTCGGCAACAGCGCCACCTTATCGAGAGCGATCGACTCGTCGTGCGCAGTGGCGGGGTTATGCGTGTAACCGTCAAAGACCGAGTTGGCGTAGAACAACTGGCGGTTTGTCACGGCCGATGCTCCGAACAGGCTGCTCAGGAAATACTCGCCACCGAAGTTGCTATTTTGGCTTAACACTCGGACTCGATAGACCCCTGGAATCGATGCAATATACTGGATACTCTCGTTGCGGCCATCGGGGCCAATGACACCGCTTGCAACCATGATCCCGGACGGATTGTAGAGCTCGATCTGTGGCGGCAAGGTGTTGACGAACTCGCCCGTCCCGCCGGCCGGAGTGCTTGTCGCCAGGATAAACCGGTTTTCCGTGCCGGTCGTAGTGATGGAATACCAGTCTTGGTCGAACCCACCCGACGCAGACGTCAGTTGGATGTCATCGACGTACCATCCCTCGAAGTTATTTGCAACGGAGTCGATGGTATCAAAAACAAAGCGGATCTGGATGTTTTGACCAGCGAAGGCAGCCAGGCTCGCCGTAAACGAAGTCCAGGTCGCCGAATTGGGCAAATTCGAGTTGCGGCTGCCGACGGTGGTGAACATGGCAAATCCATCGGTGCTGACCTGTACATTCGCAGTGTCGAAGATTTTCGAGATTTCCGCCTGCAGAACGTAATTGAACGACAAGTTGACTTGCCCACTGTTGGGCAATGCGATGACTGGCGACGTGATCGAACCGGCGTTCGCGGCACCCGTATTGTAGGTGCCCGTGTTCTCATTTCCGTAGTAGAAGCTGTTGCTCGCTGAGTGGCCGGCCTGGGCGCCGCGGATTGTCGAAAGGTGCCACAAGCCGGCGCCGCTCCCGGTTCCACGAATGTTGTTGTTGATCACGTAACCGGCCTGGCCGCTTTCGAAGTCAGTCGTCGTCGAGAACCCGCCCTTCACGTACCCCAGCGCGCCTCGGGTACCATCAAGGCTCTGGGCGGTCGCAAACGAGTCGTTCGATTCGGTGTCGACGGCGGTGTTGCGAGTCGCGATCAGACTGTAAGAGACATTTTGAGCACCCGTGACTCGGGCGTAGTATGTGCCCGGCGTTATGAAATTGAAGTTGCTGACCACCTTTGTGAGATTGGTCGCACCGGCGATCCCGGTCTCGATTAGCGAGCCGCTGTTGTCGAGCAATTCCAAGTTGAGACTTCCGCCGGAGAGACTGGTAACGGCGAAGGTGTCCATCTCGCTGGCGGCTACAGTCACGGAGTAATAGTCAGGGGTCGGTGTTAACGGCGCGATGACGACGCTTTTTCCGGAATTGACCAGCGCGGTCGGGCCATTGTTGTTCATGAGCAGTAGCCAGTTGGACCCCTGGGTGCCTGCTCCCTTGATGCCGGCCGCGGCGCTAGTTCCGAGATCATGGGTACCGCCGTTGTAGCCCGTCGCCAGGCTCTGATAATTGAAGCGAATAGAGCCGTCGATATTGAGGACCGCCTCGAAGGTGAGTCCGCCCAAGCGGATCGTGTCATCAAAGTAGGAAACATTGTTCCATTGGATGACGAGGTGCGTGGTTGGGCCCGAGCCCAACAACTGATACACGATATTAGAGCCCGCCTCGCCGGTATCGTTGAGGTCGTCCCAGAACGGCGCGATCGCGGCCTGGGAAGGTGAACTAGTCAAGTCGGCGTTCGTGAAAGTTGTATTGGCCGACCCAAAGGTGATCAATCCGTTCGTGCTCACATACAAATTGCTGTAGATCGTGGCGAACATGGTGAAGCCGAACCCGATCGGGATTTGCGTGGCGCCATCGTCCAAGTTAGAAAAGCTGATGACGGTTCCCGTCGTGCTGATGTTTTCGAAGTTGAAAGACGCGGCACTTGCCGTGTAGCCTGATGACACGTCGGTTTGCCCCAGGACCGCTGCACGTTTAACGTTCGAATCGGAAGCCGAAAGTCCAATGAGAGAGCCACTGATTCCCTGTGCCGTGGCAGGAGTGTCGTCACTGAACCCGGCCAGGCGACCCTCGAGTTCCAGGGCCGCGTTGAGGGTGAGTTGCACGGTGTAGCTCCCGGTGGTCCCGGAGGCTCCAGCAATAATGATTTTGTAGGTCCCGGTCACCGTGCCAGTGGTGGGAGTCGCCTGAATCAGTGCCATCAAGCCGGCCGCCGTAGCCGTGGCCGTTCCGATCACGGCGTTCGTTGGGGAGAGTAGCTGCACGCTCGGCTTCAACCCCGCGCTCGTGGGCGTGACCAGCACGCTGATTGTTTGGCCCGGATCGACCGAGAGCGTGAACGTATCGGTGTCCCCGAGGTGCGTAATAAATCCTGTCGCTGTCGGGTCGTAGATCAGGGAGCCGAGCGGCGCCTCTGCGGATAGTGGGACGGGAATTGGCGCTGAGACACTGATATCAACATACTCGGTGGTGGCGAACGCCAGGCCGAGATTGCCGTATTGGTCCGTAACGGCGCCGACGCTGATGCTTGCGTTAAGCACTCCCTCGGTGCCAATGCTGAGCGTGAAGCGGGCCGTGGTGTTGCCGGGCAACACGGTGACTCCGACGACCGCGGCGCCTGGAATTCCGGACAGGACCAGAGAACTGGTCGTGATCGAAGCCGGATTGATCGGCTCATTGAACGTGACATCGTAGGTGAAAGGCCCGGGAAGGGAAAATGCCGCATTCGCGGGCGGATTGGTAGCGGCAACCTGCAGGAGCAGGGCGTCGTAGCGGAAACTACTGCCGAACGCCGCGAGAACGGTGGCTGGGCTGCCGAGCTTGGTGACCGCGCCGGCTGCCATGGTCATCGTCTGCAACCCTTGAGACGTGACCGGATTGACAGTGTAGGTGAACGTCGCGGTTCTATTGTCCGCGCTCAGCGTCACGCCACTTGCCGAAATCGAATTCACTTGCAGGTCAGTTGACTGCAGAGTTGCCGGGTCAATGGGATCCGAGAAACCGATCACGAAGTTCGCGGGCGGCGAAGCGACGACAGCGCCACTGCTGGGCGTGCTGCTCACCACAGCCAGGCCCCCGAGGGTAAAGTGTTGAATCCACGTCGCCCAGTTTGGGCTGGCGAAACTACTTGCATACTCGTTGGCCGCCCAGAACGTGCCATCCGTGGGATCGATCGTAGTCAGGCTGTAGTCGCCGGCCCGATTGAACGCATTCAGGGCCACGGGATTTGATTTCGCCAGGACCGGCGTCTGCATGGTCGACGTCGGGTCGGTCGGGTTCCGCCCCGTGACGTACATCGACATGTATTCGCTTGTCCCAGACTCGGAATAGTTCATGCCGATCGAGCCATCAGGGGCGATGTCAATATCGGGGAAGTAAGTGTCCGTCGTGCTGGTGTTCGGGTTGACCGTGCCTTGTTGGATGAGAGTTGGGGTGCCGGTGGTGACGTTGAAGTCGTACCAACGCGACTCGACGCCAGTTCCGTTGCCGACGGCATGCGCGGAAACCAGGTGCGTCACGCCACCCACCGAGCGCAGGCCAGAAAAATAAAATCGCGTTCCCAAGCTTGTCGAGGTGCCTAGTGAGCCACTGGGCTGTCGTGGATTCGGGGCGTTGCCGAAACTAGCAACGGTCTCGGAGAAGGAAGTCGAAATGACGGCCGCGGCGCTGAAGGGGTTGTCCAGTCGAACCACGTTAATCGTATTGCCCCCGCCGCCGCCGTGACCATCGCCCAGGAACCACATCGGGGCACCCGGCGCCGCTCCGTGCATCGACGCGGGAGCAAGCGTAAAATTACTGAATCCACCGGGCATCAAGCGCATTCCCGTGCTCGTGCCATCGTTGCCAATTCCGAGCACCGATACATGGTCGAACGAATTTGGAAACATGTCGAAGCTAATGACATAGCCGTCCGCGTTATAGCCAACCTTTGGATAGTCCGAGAAATCGACGGGCGCCCCAATTCCGTCGTTGGTGTTGTAGCGGAAGAAGTTCCAGTCACTCGGGGACAGGGTGGGGTTATTGGTCTTGGAGATGGCAAAATCTTCGCGCATGGCAGTGGCATTGCCAGAAACGTCGAGACTAAAGTCGAGAACGCTAACGGCAAACCTCTGCGTGATATCGTTGTAGATGACGACTGGATCCGAGAAGTTGAGTTCCCCTCCCAGAGGGCTGAAGAACGTGCCAAATGACGTGATGCCACCACCGGGCTTAGTCAGACCCGTAGTTTTGTCATAAATGGCTAGCGAAATGTTCACCGTCTCGATGAATGAGCTCGGGCCCACGGCGCCGTTCGTATCGGGGGGAGACAATTGGGCTGTCTGAGTGCTATTGATGCCATTGAATCCATTGGCAGCCTGGACGGTGCTCGGGCCCGAAGTGGTCGCCGGTGGCTTCAGTGGATCGGAACCGCTGACCGCCGAAAAACTACTAGTTTCGGACGGGGCGCCATCCTGTTCCGAAAACGGAGATTGGGGCACAAAGATATGGCGCGTTCCCGCGCCAGCTTCGTCGTCCCAGGGCTCGACGGAGTTAAACCCGGGCACCAGTTGCAAGTCTTTTTGGATCACTCCCAGATCGTCGGCGGAATTCGCCTGCACGATCACGACGCCGTCGACTCCGACGTGTTCGTCCGCCGTGACGCCAATCGCATTGAGTCCCGTGCGTTCGAAAAGATACTGGATGTACGGGAGCTGTGCGGCCCGAGTGTCGCCGGGAATTCCATCGAACTTGGCCAGCCACTCGCCGGCGCTCAGCATCCACCGACCCTCGAGAACTTCAACGAATGAGCGTTTGTCACGTCTCGATGTTCTGACGGAGCGACCACGAAGCGATCCAGATTTTCGCCAGGCCATGAAGTGCTCCATCAGAGTTCAAATATTCACTAAAAGCGCCTTCGCCCGGAGTTAGCCACCGTTGATAAGACGGCGAAGATACCGCCCACCCCTCCGTACAAGCACGATGGACTCCCCTCGTATGGGCTCAGTCTTGAGCCGATCCAAGATGACAATAACTCCGATTGCCAATGATCGAGCGTGACTATGAAGGCTTTTCGCCCCCCGCGTCAAGTATTTTTTTCGTTTTTTCCCTGTCAGCCCAAAGGATTTTTCAGCGCATTTGCAAAAATGGTCCATGGCGGAAGGAAATGCGCGTGCCTGGTAAGCCAGGGGCTGCCGAGCAGCTCGTGGACGAGAGGGACTGCGTAGGCTGCCTGAAAGTGCAACTGCACTTTTTCAGCCTAAGAATCAGCCAAAGAAATGGTCACCGCAATTGGAACCGGCGAAGCTCGCTTTTGGCGGGGAAACGATGACGTGCGATTCCCTGCGAAAAGAAAAAGCGGATGGGGAGGGATTCGAACCCCCGGTACGGTTACCCGTACAGCAGTTTTCAAGACTGCCGCCTTAGACCACTCGGCCACCCATCCTTTTTTGGAAACCCGAACTAGAGCAGACCCGAAAGAAACGTGTCCTCCCGGGCAACTCTAGCTCTTTCGACTGGACTGTGTCAAAGGGTTTGAGCAGTGGTCAGGGGTTGGTTGTTAGTGGTTAGTTAAGAGAAAATGCACTTGATTCAGCTCTAACCACTATCCACTGACAACCGATCACTATTATCTGCCACGTTGACGCTGGGCGTCGTTCTTGATACAAACAGCTCTTTGCACTGAGGTTAGGTCGCGCACTGGCGTTGTCAGGCGCACAGCAATAGTCGGAGGAGTTGAACGTGGGTGGGATCAGTGAACGCGCCAAAGAAATCAAACGCCGCCGTCATCGCCGCAAAAAGTTGCTGCAACTAGGCAAACGGCTGAAGAAAGCCACCACATCCGAGAAAGTTGTCATTGTGAATAAACTTCGCAATCTCACTTCAGGCGCCGAAGTCATTATCGAGCGCTGGCAGCTCGGCGAGCGAGATCGCTAGGGAACTGGCTTCCTAGACCGAGGCAGCTTACCACCAGCGGCCTTCGGCCGTCAGCAAAGGCGCGTAGGCTAAAGTCCGCGCCATGTTTCGGACCAGGTGCGTGCTCTTATCGCGCCGCGGCCGGCTCGGTCTCGGCGATATCGATCCGCTCGAAAACAAACTCGCCTTGGCGATAATCGATCCTTACCGTGACCCCGTCGCCGAAGCGGCCTTTGAGAAGCTCGGTCGCCAGGGGATTCTGGATCTGCTGCTGGATCACTCGTTTGAGCGGACGTGCTCCGTAGATCGGGTCGTAGCCCTCCCGTGCGATTTCGTCCAAGGCTTCTTCCGTCACTTCGAGCTTCATGCCGTGTTGTTCCAACTGCTGCGCCAGTCGTTTAACTTGCAGGCCCACGATCTTGCGAATTTGCTGCTGGTTGAGCGGATGGAAGATGATGGTCTCGTCGATGCGATTGAGAAACTCGGGCAAGAAGGCGGTTTGCAACGCACCCATCACGGCCGCGCGAGTTTCCTCTTCGCTGCCCCCTTCTTGTGAAATCTGCTGAATCAATTGGCTGCCGATATTCGACGTCATCACCACGATCGTGTTCGTAAAGTCCACGGTTCGGCCGTGGCTGTCGGTCAAACGTCCATCGTCAAGCACCTGCAACAAGACGTTAAACACGTCGCGGTGCGCCTTCTCGATTTCGTCGAGCAGAATCACGGAGTACGGGCGGCGGCGGACCGCTTCGGTCAGGCGCCCGCCCTCTTCGTAACCGACGTAGCCCGGGGGCGCCCCGATCAACCTGCTGACCGTGTGCCGCTCCATGAATTCGCTCATGTCGACGCGCACCAACGCGTTTTCGTCGTCGAACAACACCTCGGCCAAAGCCTTGCAAAGTTCGGTTTTTCCGACGCCGGTGGGTCCCAGGAAAATGAACGAGCCGATCGGCCGGTTCGGATCCTGCAAGCCCGAGCGGTTGCGGCGGACGGCGTTGGCCACGGCGGTTACTGCCTCGTCCTGCCCGATCACGCGCTGGTGCAGCCGTTCTTCGAGCACTAGCAATTTGGCGCGCTCGGTCTCCATCATGCGTGTGACCGGTATACCGGTCCAGGCGCTAACGACTTCGGCGATTTCTTCCGGCCCGACTTCTTGCCGCAGCAGACGACGGGTGCCGCTCGGCGTTTCGGCGGGGCCGGCGTTTTCCACCTTCAGCGCGAGCTTGCGTCGCAAGTTGTCGAGCTCATAGAGCTTTTGATACTCAACTTCGCTGACTAACTGTCCCGAGGCCTGTTTTTCTTTGATTACCGCGCTGAGCTTGCTGAACTCGAGTTCCACTTCCGCCAACCGGCTGCGCACTTCGGCCAAATTCCCCAGCCCCAGTTTTTCTGCTTCCCACTCTTCGCGCAAGTTGACCAGCTTTTCGCGCAATGTAGCCATTTCCTCTTCGATTTCCGCTAGCCGGTCCTGAGCGTGTTCTTCGGTTTCTTCGGCCAGTTGGCGGGCGGCCAATTCCAATTGAGTCAAGCGACGCTGCACGACATCGATTTCGCTCGGCACACTCTCCAGCTCCATCGCCAACCGGCTCATGGACTCGTCCATCAAGTCGATCGCTTTGTCGGGCAAGAAGCGATCGGTGATGTAGCGGTACGAAAGTTTGGCCGCGGCAACCAATGCCGAATCTTTGATCTTCACGCCCCGATGGTGGGCTTCATAGCGAGGCTTCAACCCCCGCAGAATCGCAATCGTGTCCTCTACCGAAGGCTCGCCTACGTAAATCGGTTGGAAGCGGCGCTCGAGGGCAGCGTCTTTTTCGATGTGTTTCCGATACTCATCGAGGGTCGTGGCACCGATGCAGCGCAGCTCGCCGCGGGCCAGGGAAGGTTTCAACAGGTTGGCCGCGTCGCTGCCCCCTTCGGCCGCGCCAGCACCGATGACCGTGTGTAACTCGTCGATGAACAGGATAACGTTACCCTCGGCCGCTTGGACCTCGCGAAGAACGGCTTTGAGTCGTTCCTCGAACTCCCCCCGAAACTTAGTGCCGGCGATCAAAGCGCCAAGATCGAGCGCTATGACCCGCTTGTTCTTGAGGCTCATTGGCACGTCGCCCTCGACGATGCGCAGCGCCAGCCCTTCGGCAATCGCGGTTTTGCCCACTCCGGGCTCGCCGATCAGCACGGGATTGTTCTTGGTGCGGCGCGAAAGGACCTGGATGACGCGGCGAATTTCCTGGTCGCGGCCGATGACCGGATCGAGCTTTCCGCGGCGAGCACGCTCGACCAGGTCTATCCCATACTTCTGCAGCGCTTGAAACTTCTCTTCGGGGTTCTGGTCGGTAACCCGGGCACTGCCTCGAACCGCTTGCAAGGCCTTCAAGATGGCGGCATCGCTGATCGCGTTGAGCTTCAGAACGTTCTTGGCTTTCGTGTCGACTTGGGCCAATGCCAGGAGCAGGTGCTCGGTCGACACGAACTCGTCCTTCATCGTGTCGGCTTGCTTCTGAGCAGCTTCGAGCACTTTGTTCAGGCTATCGCTCAGTTGCGCCGCCGCCCCACCGGCAACCTTTGGCAGATGGCCGAGCTCGGCTTCGATGATCTTCTCGAGTTGAGCGCGATTCGCCCCGATTTTTTCGAGAATGGGCCTGATTACGCCTTCGCTCTCAGCCGCCAAGGCCGCGAGCAAATGGATCGGTTCGATTTGCGGATTACCGCGGTCACCAGCCAGAGCTTGTGCCCGCTGTAACGCCTCTTGAGCTTTGATCGTGAACTTCTCGAATCGAATCGCCATGGTCGAGCGCTCTCCTTACCGCGACAAAGAAAAAGAGGTCGTCCGCGATTTTCGCCGAAACTACTCCTTGACTTCGAACTCGGCATCGACAACTTCTTCTTCGCCGGGCGTTTTGCCGTCGCCGCCGGGCTGGGCTCCACCAGGTTGTGCTGCACCGCGCTGGGCCGATTCGTAGAGCGTCTTGCTCAAAGCGTGCGACGCTTGTTCCAACTCAGCCACGGCCGACTTGATGGCGTCGGCGTTCTCGCCCTTGGCGGCCTCGCGGGCTTTGTTCATCGCCGCTTCCAGCGGTGCCTTGTCGGTTGGCTTCAGCTTGTCGCCCTGCTCCTTGATCAGCTTCTCGACCTGATAGACCATCGAGTCCGCCTGGTTGCGAAGTTCGGCCAATTGACGCTTCCGCTTGTCCTCTTCAGCGTGAATCTCGGCGTCCTTGCGCATCTTTTCAATCTCGCTCTCGTTCAG
>JAYVCO010000145.1:0-19641 GCA_043749935.1 Planctomycetia bacterium | reverse complement strand
CACCGAGCAGGCGACAAATAAGAACAGAGGATCTACTAGAGCGACCGCATTCTCATGGCTCGACCGCAGCATTATTTCGACTGGCAACAGATTGTCGAGCGAGAATCCGGCGAGCCGGTGACCACGAGCGGTGGGCGACTGCGCTGGTTGCTGGTGTTTTTTTGCGTTCTCTTGGCGGCCATTTTCTTTCGCGCCGTGCAATTGGAACTGTCCGACGGCCCGAGCTTTCGCCAACTGGCCGTCGAGCCGCGACAGCGGACGGTAAGCTTGCCGCAAATGAGGGGCAGGATCTTGGCGCGCGATGGCACCGTGTTGGCCGGTGAACGAAAGCTTCAGGCGTTGACGGTTCAATTTCAATACTTGGAAAACCCACCAAATCCCAAGTGGCTGCGCGGCCTGGCGCGAGCCCGGTTGCCGCGGGCCGAGCGGCGCAAAAACGATCGCGTGGCGGCGATGGAAGCCGAAGTGCGCGACGAGCTGGCCGAGATGCACAGGCGATTGGCCCGCTGGTGTGATCTGTCCGACGTGCAATGGCAGTTCCGCGCGGCGCGCATTCAAAGGCGCGTTAACGCGCTGGCGGATCATGTCAACCAGCGGCGGCTCGACCAGTTCAAGGCGGAGGCGGATGCCGAGACAAATTCCGGCGAATGGGGCTTGATGGCCATCGTGGCTGGCTTATTTACGCCGCCCGAGCAGTTAGCGCCCTCTCCTTTAGTGATTGCCGAACAAGTTGGCTTTCATCGCATCGTTGATGATGTGCCGCCTGCACTGGTGGCAGAGTTGGAGAAGAATGCCAAAAATTACCCGGGCGTAAAGATTGTGGAGATTACGCGGCGCGATTATCCGCTGGGCCCGGCGGCGGCCCATTTCGTGGGTTATGTCGGATCCGATGCGATGGGGCAGGGGTCCGCACCGGTTGGATTGACGGGCGTCGAAGGGCGCGCGGAGTCGACGCTGCGCGGAGTGCCCGGCTGCGAAGTGCAATACACTGATCATGGTGGAAAACTGCTGTCGACGGTTCGGCAGCGCGAGCCGGTGGCGGGTGGCGACGTCGTGCTCACGATCGATGCTCAGTTGCAACTTTCGGCCGAGCAGGCGCTCGATCATGCTCTGCGGCGACGCGACAAACAGGCCGGTGCCGAGCCAGCGCCGGGCGGGGCAATCGTGGTGATGGATGTTCATTCTGGTGAGATCCTGGCGACAGCCAGCGGGCCGCGGTTCGATCCCAATCTGTTTGCCGCCGGCGATCCGCGCGTCGAAGCGATCTTGACCGATCCGCGCCAGCCGTTGTTCGATCGAGTGGCCAAGATGGCGTTGGCACCCGGCTCGGTGTTCAAGTCGGTCACGGCGCTAGCGCTGGTCGAGAGCAAAGTCATCGACCCGCAAGCTGCGTTTCGCTGCCAAGGCTATCTGGCCGATCCCGATCGGCTGCGTTGCCAGATCTTTCGCCAGCACGGCATCGGCCACGGCGACGTGACGCTGGCCGACGCATTGGCCCAAAGCTGCAACGTCTATTTTTTCCACCATGCGACCGAGCTTGGCGCCGCGCGACTGCTCGATTGGTCCAGTCGGTTTGGATTCGGCCAGCCAACCGGGATCGAGGTGGTCGACGAAGTCGCCGGGCACTTGCCCACATCCGCCCAGTTGCGACAGCTCAGCCAAACTCAAATGTTCGCCGTCGGTCAGGGCCCGTTCACGGCGACGCCGCTCGAAATCGTCCGGGTCTACGCGGCGATTGCCAATGGCGGCTATTTGATCACGCCGCGCGTGACGATCGACGCGCCCGTCGATAGAGCCGAGCGGCGTGGGACATCGGAAACTCCGCCGCCAATGTCCGAAGCAGCACCCATTGCCGGGCTGACGCCCGCGTCGCTCGATGCCGTCCGCGCCGGTCTGCGGCGGGTCGTCGACGACCCCAATGGCACGGGCTACGCCACGGTGCGTTTACCCTCGCTAGCCATCGCCGGAAAAACAGGCACCGCCGAGACAGGCGGCAACCAACCAGACCACGCCTGGTTTGCGGGCTACGCTCCAGCCGACGCGCCCCGCTATGCGTTCGTCGTCGTGCTAGAGCATGCTGGCAGCGGAGCAACGGCGGCGGGAACTGTGGCCAAGAGTCTGGTGCAGCGCATGCAGCAGTTGAACTACTTCGGCCAAGAGGAAACCGCCGAGCGTGCCATCCCGCCGGGGAAGGGTTAGGAAGTCCCTAAAACTGGATCGACAGGGCAGCTTCTCGCCGCGCACTATGGGCCATTCTCGGCTCGCGAAAAACGGCCGATTTAGAGAAGGCGAATTGGCGTCGTTTTCGGCCCAAAAACTCCCTATTCGACCTGTTAAGCTAGGCTGACTTTGACGGGCGGTTTCAAGTCGAACCGCCTGCTGAACTAGGGACTTCGCTTCGCGCCACAAAAGTTTTGGTATCAGATACTTACACGCGTGGCCGATCGTTCCGCAGCCGTTGCGGCAGGGGGCCCAAAAAGGTATATTGGCGGTTTGGCGTGACACGCGGTTTTGCCGACCGTCACGCACCGATTTTCTGGGGGCCGCACGGTCGTGTTTTGCCCCTGTTAGGGTCTGCTGAAAGGACTGATTTTGGCCACGAATGGTAACGGACCGGGTGAACCCCTCTCGCCTCATACAGATGGCGGTCATTTTCACGGGCGGATTCTGGACCTTCCGATCGAAGAAGAGCTGAAGGATAGCTATCTCACGTACTCGATGAGCGTGATCGTCAGCCGCGCTTTGCCCGACGTGCGCGACGGGCTCAAGCCCTCGCAGCGGCGCATTCTGGTCGCCATGAACGACCTGAACCTGACGCCGGGCGCCAGCCGGGTCAAATGCGCCAAAATCTCCGGCGACACAAGCGGCAACTATCACCCGCACGGCGAAAGCGTCATCTACCCGACGCTGGTCCGCATGGCCCAAGAGTGGAACATGCGGCACGTGCTGATCGATAAGCAGGGCAATTTCGGTTCGATTGCCGGGCTGCCCGCGGCGGCCATGCGATATACCGAAGCGCGCATGTCGCCGATCGCGGCCCTATTGCTGGACGATCTGAAGCTCGACACGGTCGACTTCATTCCGACCTACGACGAGCGGCACACCGAGCCGACGGTGTTGCCGTCGCGTTTTCCGAATTTGTTGGTCAATGGCGCCAATGGGATCGCGGTGGGCATGGCCACGTCGATTCCGCCGCACAACTTGGGCGAAGTTTGCGATTCGCTGGTGCGCGTCATCGACGAGCCGGAGGTTTCGGTCGATGAGCTGCTCGAAATCTGTCCTGGCCCCGATTTTCCGACCGGCGGCATTGTCTGTGGCCGTAGCGGCATTCGGCGCGGCTATCACACCGGCCGCAGCACGATCACGATTCGCGCTCGGGCGCGCATCGAGGAATTCGGCAAGAACCGCTCGCGAATCGTCGTCACCGAAATTCCGTTCCAACAAGCTCGCGATCGGGTCGAAGAGCGGATCGCGGCGCTAGTGAACGAAGATCGCATCAAGGGCATCTCGGCGATCCGCAACGAAAGCGATTTGAAAGAGCCGGTGCGGCTGATTCTGGAGCTGAAGCGCGACGCCGATCCGGAAGTCGTACTGAATCAGCTCTACCAGTTCTCACCGCTGCAGGATTCGTTTTCGCTGATCTTTTTGGCGCTCGTCGATGGCAAGCCGCGCGTCATGTCGTTCAAGGCCATGCTCGAGGAGTTCATTCGCCATCGGCTGACGGTGATTCGCCGGCGGACGCAATTCCTATTGAACCGGGCCCGGCAACGTAGGCACACCGTTGAAGGATTGCTGCTGGCGCACGCCAATATCGACGAGATCATCCGCGTCATCCGCTCGTCGGTGAATCAGGCCGAGGCCAAGGCGCGCTTGATGGGGGTCGAGGCGCCGGCTTCGATGATGCGGCGCGCGTTGGGCGACGTCGGCTTTGCCGAGTTCCAGTCGGACCGCGGCGTGAGGGACACCTATACGCTCACCCCGGTTCAGGCTGAAGCCATTTTGCGCATGACGCTGGGCCAATTGGTGAATCTCGAGCAGGAAAAGCTCGGCAGCGAATATCAGAAGCTGCTCGAAGAGATCATCGAATACCAGCGGATTCTCTCCGACGACAAAATCATTCTGGGCATGATTCGCGACGATTGTCTGGAGCTGAAGCGCAAGCACGGCGACGAGCGACGCACGGAGATCAGCGGCGAAGAGATTGGTTCGATCGATCTCGAGGACCTGATCGTCGAAGAAGCGATGGTCGTCACGATCAGCCAAAACGGCTACATCAAGCGGACGCCGGCCAGCACCTATCGGGCCCAGCGCCGTGGCGGCAAGGGCATGAAAGGCGCCAAGGCGGAAGATGAAGATCCGATTCAGCACTTGTTCGTGGCCAGCACGCACGACTACCTGTTGTTCTTCACCAATCGCGGCAAGGTGTATTGGCAAAAAGTTTACGATCTTCCGCAATTGAGCCGCGAGAGCCGCGGCCGGGCCGTGGTGAACCTGCTGAATTTTTCCGAAGGCGAAAAGGTAGCCGATTGCCGCGCCGTTCGCGATTTCAAGCAGCCCGACCATTATCTGATGATGGCCACGAGTGCGGGCCTGGTGAAGAAGACAGCGCTCGACAAATTCAGCCGGCCCATGCGCGGCGGCATCATCGCCATCAAGCTGCGCGAGGATGACGAGTTGGTCGACGTGGCGATTGCCAAAAAGGGGGACGAAATCGTGCTGTCCACGGCACTGGGCATGGCGATTCGCTTTACCGAAGCCGACGCTCGGCCGATGGGTCGCAACACCAGCGGCGTGAAGGGCATTCGCTTGGGCAAGGGAGATCGCCTGGTGGGCATGGTCGTAGCCGAGCCCGATGCGACGCTGCTGACCACCTGCCAGAACGGTTATGGCAAGCGCACCCTGTTTGGCCCCAATAGTCCGATGCCAGAGGGCGCAGATCTCGAAGGCGAGCTGCCGGAGAACGAGGCGGAACTGGTCGACGAAGCGCCGATCGAGGATGCGAGCGAAGTCGAAGGCGAAATCGAAAGCAGTGAAATCGAAGGTGGCGACGACGATGAAGTCTCGTCGTCGAATCGCTATCGGACGCAACATCGCGGCGGCAAGGGAGTACGCGACATCAAGACCACGGAGCGAAACGGCCCCGTGATCGGCGTGGCGTGCGTCCGCGATGACGACGAACTGCTGATGATGACCGCTCGCGGCAAGCTGCAACGGATCGTGGCCGGCGAAATCAGCGTGATCGGCCGCAATACGCAGGGCGTGCGAATCATGAGTCTCGACGAGGGGGACACGTTGGCGGCGATAGTCTGCGTGCCACGAGAGGCCGGCGGCAACGAAAATGGCACCACGCCCGCGCCCCGCATTTCCGCAGAAGCCGTGCAATCGGAACCTGCCCCCGGCGGGCCGAGCGATGCCGAGCCGAGCGAAACCGACCCTGGCGAAGACGAGCTATAATCTTCTAGCGTACCTAATTAGAGCAACTGAATCCGTTCAAACGTCTGGCTAGCGCCAGTCGCCAAACTACCTATGGCACGTCGCGCACTGATTACGGGTATTACGGGTCAAGTCGGCGCCTATCTGGCCCAGTTCTTGCTCGACAAGGGCTATGAAGTCCACGGCATGGTGCGACGCGCGAGCACCGACAATTTCGAGCGCATGGACCACCTGCGATCGCGTCTGCATTTGCACCAGGCCGATCTGCTCGATCAGCTCTCGATCGTCACGATCATTGCCGGCATCCGGCCGCACGAGGTTTATAACCTGGCCGCGCAGACGTTCGTGCCGACCAGTTTCGTGCAGCCCCTGTTGACGGGCGAGTTCACGGCCCTGGGCGTCACGCGCGTGCTCGAAGCCATTCGCCTGATCGATCCGGCGATCCGCTTTTATCAGGCCAGTTCGAGCGAAATGTTCGGCAAGGTGAAGGAAGAACCGCAAACCGAGGAGACGCCGTTCTGGCCCCGTAGCCCCTACGGCGTGGCCAAGGCCTATGGCCATTGGATCACGGTGAACTATCGCGAAAGTTACAACATGTTCGCCTGCTCGGGCATTCTGTTCAATCACGAGTCGCCTTTGCGGGGCAAGGAGTTCGTCACGCGCAAAGTCAGCGAGTCGGTGGCGCGCATCAAGTGCGGCTTGCAGGAAAAGCTGATGCTGGGCAACCTCGACGCCCAGCGCGACTGGGGCTTCGCCGGCGATTACGTCGAGGCCATGTGGCTGATGCTCCAGCAAGACGAGCCCGACGATTACGTGATCGCCACGGGCGTGAAGCATTCGGTGCGCCAACTGGTCGAGATCGCATTTGCCCACGCCGGTCTCGATTGGCAGAAGCACGTCGAAGTCGACAACAACTTGCTGCGGCCGGCCGAAGTGAACATGCTCTGTGGAGATGCCAGCAAGGCCAAGGCCAAGCTCGGCTGGTCGCCCAAGGTCAGCTTCGACGAACTGGTGAAGATGATGGTCGATGCCGATTTGGAGCGAGTTCGCCGTTCCTTGCGAGACGTCGACGCCTGAGAAGAGCTCTCGCTCGCTGCCTAGAGAGCAAGCGGCCGTGAGATTCCAGTGGCGCGAGTTGCCGTTTGGTCGCACACACGGGCCGCCTGTGCTAGGCTTGCTAAATTAGCTTTGAAGTTGACTAGTCGCGCGTTTGGGCGAATAAGGTTGCCATGAGAATTGCGGTCGTGGGCACTGGCTATGTGGGGCTTGTCACCGGCACTTGCTTTGCCGACAGCGGCAATCAGGTTACGTGCATCGATATTGACGAACAGAAGATCGCGCGACTCTCGGCCGGCGAGATCCCCATCTACGAGCCCGGGCTGGGCGAATTGGTCGAGCATAATCTGGCCGCTGGAAGATTGCACTTCACGACCGATCTGGCCGCGGCCGTGCGCTCTGCGAGGCTGGTCTTTCTGGCCGTCGGAACGCCTTCGTTGTCCAATGGTTCGGCCGATCTGTCGAGCTTATGGCGTGTGGTCGATGACGTTGCCGAGCATTTGCCGGTCGACGCGATCGTGGTTACCAAAAGCACGGTGCCGGTCGGCACGAATCATGAAATTGGCGAGCGGTTGAAAAAGCGCACCGGGCGCGACTGCGACGTGGCGAGCAACCCCGAGTTTCTCAAGGAAGGCGCGGCGATCGATGACTTCATGAAGCCCGATCGCGTGGTGGTGGGTGTGCGACGCACGGAAGTGGCGGAAGTGCTGCGGCAGTTGTACTCGCCTTTCTTGCGCACGGAGAAGCCGTTTCTGGTCATGTCGCCCGAAAGCGCCGAAATGACCAAGTACGTCGCCAACGCGCTGCTTTCGACCAAGATCAGCTTCATCAATGAAGTGGCCAATCTCTGCGAGTGCATGCGGGCCGATATCAACGACGTGCGCCGCGGTATTGGGCACGACAGCCGCATCGGTTTCGCATTTCTGTTTCCGGGCGCGGGCTACGGGGGCAGTTGTTTTCCGAAGGACGTGCGGGCACTGGGAGCGCTAGCGCGCGAGGCGGGCATCGAGCCGCGGATTTTGGAAGCCGTGGATGCCGTCAACACGCGTCAAAAGACCGTCATCCCCGAAAAAATCGTGAAGCACTTCGGAGGCCAACTGACCGGGCGCATCGTGGCCATCTGGGGCCTGTCGTTCAAGCCTCGCACCGACGACATTCGCGAGGCGCCGGCGCTGGTGCTCATCGATCGGCTGCTGGCCGAGGGCGCCAAGGTGCAGGTACACGACCCGGAAGCCTTGGAAAACGTGCGGCGGATCTACGGTACCAAGCTGACTTACTCCGAGCAGCCGTACGGCGCGCTCGAGGGGGCCGAGGCATTGGCGATCATGACCGAGTGGAAGGAGTTTCTGCAGCCCGATTTCGCGCAAATGCGCACACTGATGAAAGCACCCGTGATCTTTGACGGCCGCAATCTTTACAATCCCAGCCAATTGAAAGCGGCCGGGTTCGTCTACCATTCGATCGGCCGGGCCAGCGTGCAGTAGAGAATCAGGTATTCGTACACGACTGCTGCTGGCATTCGGAGGCGAGCGAGAGGCGTCGGCAGCTCGAAGACTAGTCGACGGCCGCGTATCGGCGGAACTCGGCTTCGTCCAGAAAGATTGCTTCGCGCGTCAGTTGAAACATCAGCTTCGTCTCGGGCCAGCCCAGTGCCGAGAGCAATCGATTGAATTGGTCTGGAGGGCAGGTGCCCTTCAGGTCGACAAACAGCAGCCTCTCGTTGCGATCGTAGAGATTGCCATCGACCTGCCAGGCCGGATCGCCTTGCGATGAGACCCAAACGAAGGATCCGTCGGGCTCGCAGAACATCCGCTCCAATCGGCCCAGCCGCTCGGCGGCAACTTCGAAGCTGCAATCCATTCGGGTCGCGATCAAAGCCTCGGGCTCCACGTGCAGCGGACGGATAGTTTTTCCGCCGAGCGTAATGTTCTGCCCTGGTGCGAACGACGGCGGCTGGGCATGAACAGTGACAAAGAAGGAGTACATCATGAGGAATCATCAGACGGTCTTCGGGCCCGACAAATCGCCAAGTTGGCCGTGCAGCCAATCCAAATACCCGCGACTGCCGTCGACCACGGCGAAGGCCAGGATTTCCGGCATTTCATAGGTGTGCAACTCGCGGATCGCGCTTTCGACCGCCGCATAGTGCGACCGTTCGGTCTTGACGATGCACATCCATTCCTCGTTGATTTCTATGTTGTGGTTCCAATAGTAGGTACTCGTAATCGGTCCGGCCACTTGCGCGCAAGCCACCAGCCGCCGACGGACCAGTTCCAACGCCAACGTCACGGCATCTTCCTTGTTTCCCATGGTCGTGATGACTTGCAGGGCTTCGGTCATGGTGCACCTTGTAGGAGAGCGATGGGGATCTACGATCGTTCAGTGTAGCGATTCAAAACGTGGCGTCATCAGCGTGGCCTACAATCTGCGGGCCGCCGCCGCGCGCTCGTTCCAAATCGCCACGCCGATTACAAGCACGCCGATCAACAACAATCGTACGTTGGCATTGATTTGCCAAGGCAGGTCGCTCCAGGGCAGATAGACTTTCCGCGAGACAAACTGTAGTCCGATGTCCAACAGCGACATGATCGAGACGCCCAGCAGTGTTCGCCCCAGTCCGCCTTGGCCGCCTGTGACCCGGGTGCCCCCCAGCACGACGCAGGCGATGGTTTGCAGTTCGATTCCGGCTCCGGCATTGGGCACCGCGGCGCCTCCGCGGGCCGTGTAGACCAGCGCTACGACGGCGGCCATGGTTCCGCTGGCCGCGTACAGGGACCATTCGACCTGCCGCACCGGCACCGCCGCAAACTCGGCCGCCAGGCGGTTCTCGCCAATCGCATACAAGTAGCGGCCAAAACGGGTGTGGTGCACGACGACCCAGGCGATGGCTAGAGCGAACACGAACAGTATCAATTGGCTCGGAACCGCGAACCACGAGCCCTGGCCCAGTGCAGTGAAGCTCTCGGGCAGGCCCGCGATGCGCACACCGCGAGAGATGGCCATCGCCAGTCCGGAGTAGAAGGCCATCGTGGCCAGCGTGGCCACCAGGGGCGCGATGCCCCAGACCACGAGCATTCCATTGACGGCGCCGGCGGCGAATCCCACGGCCAAGGCCGCCGCGGCCGCGGTTGCCGGGGACCAGCCGCCTTGCCAGACGAGTCCGAACGTTACACTGCACAGGGCCACGGTCGAGCCGACCGACAAGTCGATTCCGCCGGTCAGCACGATTGCAGTCATCACGGCCGCAAGTGCTCCGATTTCGCCCCAGGGACGCCACATGTTCAACACGGCGGCGGGGCGATTGGTTTGCGAGGCGACCAGAACGACGGCCAAGAGCAACAAGGTCCAAGGCAACAGAAATCGAAGCGCGCGACGGAGCATCGAGGCGTTCATCGCTCGAGCCTCCGCCAAACGAGGTCCACGAGAACGGCCGCCAGCAGGAGCGATCCGGTGACGAGCGAGTTGTGATAGGGCGAAACCTGCCACAGCACGAGTCCGTTCGAAATCAGACTCAACAGGAGCGCTCCCAAGCAAACCCCGAGCACGCTGCCTCGCCCGCCGGAGATTGACACGCCACCGATCACGGCCGCGGCAATCGCCTGCAATTCGTATCCGGTGCCCATGCCGGATTGCATGGCGCCGGTTTGAGACAATTCGAGCACACCGGCCAGCGCGGCCAGAAAGCCGCCGACGGAGAACGCCGTGAGCCAGGTCCGCGTGCGCGAAATCCCCACTAGCCGAGCCGCCGTGGCACTTGCTCCGATGGCCATGACGTGGCGACCCGAGCGCAAATGCGAAATCCAAACGTAGACGCCGAACGCCGCGAGCGCGCTGAGCGCGACCGAACCCTGCACGCCGAACAGGCGCGAGCTGGGCCAGTTCACGAACTCGCTTGGCAGATCGGTCACGGTTTCGCCTCCGGTCAGGGAGATCAACAGGCCGCGGTAAATGGTCATCGTGCCCAACGTGATCACGATGGGGTGTACGCGCCCAAAAAGCGTCAGCGAGGCATTGAGCAGACCGCCCGTGGTTCCAACCGCCAGCGCAGCCAACAGGCCTACCGGAATGGTAATGGCAGTCGAGTAAGGTAGTTTGAGGATCAGTCCTGCGACGCCCGCGGAAAGCGCCAACAGCGAGCCGAGCGAGATATCGATCGCGCCGGCGAGGATGATCGATGCGGCGCCAAGCGACAAGATGGTCCACACGGCCGCGTTGGCCAACAGGCCGCGCAAGTTTTCCGGCGTAAAAAAAGAGTGGGTCGTCAGCGCCAACAGGACGAACAAAACTGCAATCGCGGCGATCAGGGCGATTTCGCTACGCCAAGGAACCGCGTGAAGCTGCACGAGGCGCGATTCGAGTGTTGCCTCGGCTGATGAAACCTGCGGCAATGCCGCGGTGGCGATTGCTTCGGGAGTTACCCGATCAGGCTGAAATTCGCCGGCCACTTCGCCCGTGCGAAAGACAAGCACGCGGTCCGAGTTTTCCATGACTTCCGGCAGATCGGAACTGATGAGCACGACCGCCGTGCCGCGGGCGGCAAGTTCGCGAAGCAGGCGATGAATTTCAGACTTCGCGCCCACGTCGACGCCCCGTGTGGGTTCGTCCAGAATCAAAACCGCCGGCCGGGTCAACAGCCAGCGAGCCAACACGATCTTCTGCTGATTTCCACCCGAGAGTTGTCCGATCGGCTGCTCTGTATCACGGCACTTGACGTCGAGTGCCGCGATTAGTTCTTGAGTGGCGGCGCGCTCGCGCGTTGGGCTGGCCAAGGGACCGCGAGCTAGCGAACGTAAGGCGCTCAGCACGGTATTTGCGCGGATCGAGAGCTCGCGAAAAATTCCTTGCCTCAGCCGATCTTCGGGCAAGTAGGCCAGGCCGGCGGCCACGGCCTGCGCGGGTCTGGCAATGGCGATGAGTTTACCATCGATC
Organism: Planctomycetia bacterium; assembly: GCA_043749935.1. GTDB lineage: Bacteria > Planctomycetota > Planctomycetia > Pirellulales > PALSA-1355 > PALSA-1355. The sequence continues at coordinate 8,223 of JAYVCO010000145.1, read as the reverse complement.
GTCAGGCGACCTTCGCTCGGCCTTTCGAGGCCGAAAACGGCGCGGGCAAATTCGCTTCGGCCGGAACCGACTAGGCCGTAGATGCCTAGCACTTCGCCCGCATGGGCCGTCAGACTGATATTGGCAAAGCGTCCGTCGGCCGACGTGAAGCCCTCGACCTGCAGTCGTGGTCGAAGTTGCGCGGGCAGCGTACGTGCGGCGCGCTGTCCCACGCTTTCGGCACGATCGCGACCGACCATGTGACGCACGAGGCCGCTTGGGTCGATGGCCTGGCTGGGACCGGTCCACACGCGCTGGCCATCGCGCAGCACGGTGATGCGATCGGCGATTTGGAAGATTTCTTCCTGGCGGTGGGAAATGTAAATAACGCCCACGCCAGCCGATTGAAGCCGCTTGATCTGGGCGAACAGCCAGGCACTTTCCCCAGCCGTCAGAGCGCTGGTTGGCTCGTCGAGCACCAGCACGCTGGCCCGCTGCATGACCGCGGCCGCGATTTGGGTCATGTGCCGCTCGGCAACACTCAGTCGGCCAGCCGGTTGGCGGATCTTAATGGGTTCGCCGAGCAAGTCCACCGCTCGCCTGGCGTCATCATGGATTTGCCACCAACGAACCCAGCCGGCCGGACCCGTCGGCAGTCCTTGCTCCAAAGCCATGTTTTCGGCGACGGACAGACTGCCGAAAAGTTCCGCTTCCTGATGAACGGTTACAATGCCTTGGCGCCGCGCCTCGACAGGATTGGTCCACGCAACAGGCTTTCCGCGCAATGCCATCATTCCGGAATCCGGCGTCAAAAGTCCGGAGATGATGTTGATCAGCGTGCTTTTGCCCGCGCCGTTTTCGCCAACCACGGCATGCACCTCGCCGGCGGCCAAACGGAACGAGACGCTGTCCAGGGCCAACACGCCCGGAAACCGGCGTGTGATATCGACCAACTCAAGCAGCGGGGGGCTGGCTTCGTGCACAAAGGCGCGGGCGAAAAGAATCGTGAAAGGGAGAACCCGAGCGGTCCATCGTACTGTCAGGCACCGAGCGCCGGCAATTCAATTGTCGAAGCCACGCCTGCACATTCCAGCGGCCCTGCGGAAAACCCAGTTAATTCTCAGACTTGGCGGGAGCGGCCTCGGGTGCGGGCTGCGCAGGATCTTTCTCGGCGGGCGGAGCAGCGTCCTTTTCGGCGGGCTGCGCGGCGTCTTTCTCGGCGGGTGGGGCTGGCTTGAGTTTTTCGAGTTCGCGCTTGGCAACGGTCAAATCTTCTTGAGCCGACTTGTCGTCGGGCTTGGCCGCTGCCAGTTGCTCGCGAATTTCGACTGCCCGCTGGTAGGAAGTAATTGCCGCGTCGTTGTCCTTGGTGGCTTTTTGAATCCGCCCGGCGGACGTAAGAGATTCGGCCAGGCGTGCTTTGTAATCGGTATTGGCCGGTTGCTCACGGACTAGTTGCTCGAGGATGTCTCGTGCACGTATCCAATAATCCAAGGACATTTGTCTACGACCAGCCATCGACATCAAATTGCTGGAAGCTTTCAGAAACGCGGCCTGGTCATCACGAATACCGACCGATTGCGGGTGCTTTTTCGCCGCGTCGTCCAGCACGCTCACCGTACCGACGAGGGTCAGAGCGACGCCCATTCCACGCGTTTGGAAATCTCCGCCACCGTTCTTGGGATTCAGCCACTCCGAAGGAGCTGCCATTTTCAAGATCGGCGTCTGGACATCGGGATACACGTCGGCATCGGCATCGCTTTTGATAAGCGCATTCAAGTACACGAGCCCTTGTCGCAAGGAGTCGACTGATTCCTGCTGCCCCAGTTTGGCTTGCAGTCCCGCCACGTGGAATTGGGCCGAAGCCACTTGAGGTAAATCGCGTTCATCGCCCTTGTGGGTCTTTAGATACTGCTCGTAATACTCCAGTGCTGGTTTGAGCAATGCCTGGCGAACCGGCTCCATTTTCGAGCCCTTGAGTTCGGTGTTGCTGCAAACGGCGATCACAACCTGCTCGAACGCTTTCGACGTTTGCTGGTAATCGTTCAGGGCGCGCGTGCGCTCCTCGGCCATCCGCAATGCGACGTAGGTCGAACCGGCCGAAATCGTTGCCATCACCACGAACAGCAGCGAAACAAAAAGCAGTCCAATCCGCGAGCGGGCCGGAGCGGAGGTCGACGACGGGCGGTCCTTGGCTTCGACAGGCGATGAACCGGCACCGGTCTTATTGGGAGTTTCGCTTTGGGTAGCTTCCATAAGGGCACTCGTATGGCACGGGACTAATGAGAATCAAAAGCCCATTCTGGCCCGCGCGGAAGCCCGAGTCAAATTGGACCCCTGGAAATGGGCCGGCTCAAGCGGCAGCTCTTGTGCCGGGCTAGATTCAGCGGCGTATTTCAAAGACCGAGATCGTCAGTGTCGTGCCGGTATCGGCCATCGGCACCTGTTCGACGCATTGGGCGTGCAGACCCAATTTCGAGCATTCCTCGATCCAAACGGGAGCATGGCGACGCCCCGGATCGGACAGCACTCCCAACCCGCCCGGTGCCAGGGTGGCTGAAAACGCGGCCGCGATTAATGCGGCCTGCGGTTTTTCGTACAGCACGTCGGAGGCGGCCACTACATCGAAGCGGCCCAGGTCACGGGGCATTTTGCGCCAGTCGACCAGCCGGGTATCCACTCGGCGCAAGTCGTGCCGCGCCACATTGGCTGCGGTAAACTCCAAGGCATCAGCATAGTAGTCGGTGGCCAACACACGATAACCGGCCTGCGCGGCAGCCGCGCTGACCAGGCCAATGCCGCAGCCCAGCTCAAGCAACCGGCGTCCGTCGCCCGAGCCACGCGAAATTCGTTCGGCCAACACGCGGGCACTGGGCCAGCACTCCGCCCAATACGGAATCCGGTCGTCGAGGTTGAAATCCTCCTCGCTGATCAAATCGTCGATATTCCGCGGCCGCAGCATGTCGTATTCATGGCCCCCGACGTTCAACCGCGTGCTGGCAAGCTCGAAACGTCGGCGCAAGGTTTCAGGCGGCTCGGCTTGCCTCCGGGGTGTTCCATCACGAGTCGAGGATGTCACGGCCGTTCCTGTCGAGGATTACTTCTTGAGGTTGATCGGCAACAGGTCGATTTTGGCGGCCAGGATGAAATCGTTTTCCGATAGCCCGCCGATCGCGTGCGTATACAACTCGATCGCCACGTTGCGGTAACCTTCCAAGTGCAGGTCGGGGTGATGCCCATCGGCTTCGGCCACTTCGGCCACGCGCTGGAAGAAGTCGAGGCCGGCCATGAAGTTCTTGACGACCCAGTCTTTGCGAATGCGCTGGCCTTCGTGAGTCAACCGCCAGCCGTTCAAGCTGGCCAATTGCGAGCGGCTCTCTTCGAGCGAGTACTTGGGCACGCCTCCCTCGCAAGGAACGCACTTCTTTTGAGCCAATTGTTCCGGAGTTTGAGTGTTCATGGCACGATCTCCCAAAAGGAACCTAACCTTGCCGAAAATCGGCGCGGTTGGTGGGTCCACGTAGCGTATTATCGCGCAGGTTGTCAGCGAGTCAAACGCGCATGCCAAGTGGAGGCGAAGCGGCAACCCGCGCCGCGCACTTGTCGCGACGGCTCGTGGGGCGTAGTCTGCACGTATGAACGAGCCCGAAATACCGCACGAAAGTCGCCTGGAGGCGCGCCTTATCGAGCTGGAAATGCTCACCACGCACCTGCAGCGCACGTTGGGCGACTTGGACCAGGTGATCTTGGCACAGCAAAAGCGCATCGAGGGGCTGGAGCGTGAATTAGCCCGGCTGGGAAACAGTTTGAGTGCCGTGGCAGGTTCCATCGCGGACGTGCGCGATCCAGCCGAAGAAAAACCGCCGCACTATTAGAGGAGAGGCTCTTCTTCTTTGTCACCTTCTAGGTGCCACTGGCGCGTCGCCAGTGCAAGAAACCGAGCACCTGGCGACACGGCAGTGGCACCGGACATCGGGTGCCGCGAGACAGGGCGCCCCGATTGGGGCTTGAATGCGCTCTTTGTGTGAACCCGTTCCCCGGGCTGCGCGATGCTTCGCCCCGGGCTATTTACAGATTGGGCCTTTGGCCCACAGTTCGTAAGACACATCCGCTCGTGCCTCAATTGCACGCGCAGCTCTTGACCTGGAATTGCCGGATGCCCTCAAGAAGTCCGCTAAGAGCACACCCGCGTTGCCAGGATGCAACACCGCTCTCAAGCGGTCAGGTGCGGCACGAGCATGACTTTTTCGACCAACTGCAGCAGCACCGGAGCGTCGAAGGGTTTTCGCACATAGTAGGTGCCACCGGCCGCGTGCGAGCGGCGAATGATGTCGGGCACCTGGGCCGAGGACAAGAACATGACCGGCACTTCGGCCATGTCGGCTTGTCGCTTGAGCTGCTCGCAAAGGGTCAATCCGCTGTGTCCGGCCAGATTGAGGTCCGCGATGATCAGGTCGGGAATGGCCCGGTGAACGGCTTCGCCGGCCGAGAGGGCGTCTTGGGCACAATGGCAGCGGTAGCCGGCCCCTTCCAAAACGCCCGAAATCTGTTGCAGTACGCCGGCTTCGTCATCGATCGCCAGCACCGTGATCTGCGAATTTGCCGTTTTCATAGTGCCACTTCTCTGTTCTGATTGCCCATCTCGAGCTTGCCGACACACCTCTCCTGGGCGCTGCCATCATTGCAGACAGCACATCGCTCATAGATATATTCGACTATGGGCCTCGATTTTCTTCACGTGATTTTGCCAGCTTAGGTAAACGATTATTCTTGGTTGCCGGGAATAATCGTCAGGATCAGCACAGCAGGGCGGGGGAGCGGCACCTTCGTGGGCACCGGCCGAACGAGGAACCAGCGGTCGAGAACCGGCCAATATACGCGGGTTTGGCGGCAAAAAGAAGCGCCGACCAGCCGAAGCTGGCAAATGCTCAGCCATCCCCGCGTGGCTGGGAATTGGCCGTCTTGGAAACACGCCACTGCAAGAGCGCCATCACGAACGGAATGAGCAACTCAAGGGTCGTCATGGCGATGAAAAAATTGTTGGGCAGGCCGACTGCGGCCATCGAGACCAGCCGCGCTAGCCCACCGACAAAGAACACCAGCGCCAGAACGTAGACCACCATACTCTTGCGTTCAATGTCTCGAATGCACCAGAGCAGGGCTACGCCGTAAGCCGCGAACAATGTGGCGTAAAAGCGATCTTCACTATCCATCGTGGCATTCACCGGAACGGCGCCGGGTATCGCCGAGGGGCCAAGCACCATGTGAAGCGACGCGATGAGAATTGTCGTTACGCCGAACAAGCCAAGAAATGCTTGCGAGGACTTTCTCATCGCCACCCTTTTCTGAATGCCCGCGCGTTGCTATCGCCAGGCGAAATCGCCCGCGTTGACGCTGGGAAGGTGTGTCACGCCCATCAGGAATTTGTCGATGGCGCGAGCGGCCTCGCGCCCTTCGTGAATGGCCCAGACCACCAGCGACTGGCCACGGCGCATATCGCCGGCGGCGAACACGCCTTCGACGCTCGACATGTATTGGTCGTTGCACTTGACGTTGCCACGAGGGTCCATTTCCAGACCGAATTGTTCGATCGCCCCTTTGCGTTCGGGGCCCATGAAGCCCATTGCCAGGAGCACGAGTTGCGCCGGCCAGATTTTTTCGGTGTCTGGCATTTCACGAAACGTCTGGCGGCCGCTGGCGTCTTTGATCCATTCGACCTGAACGGTGCGCAGGGACTGCACGCGACCGGATTCGTCACCGAGGAACTCCTTGGTCTCGATGCTGAATTGCCGCTCGCAGCCTTCTTCGTGCGATGTGCTGGTGCGGAAAATGAGCGGCCAGTAGGGCCAGGGGCTGCTCGAGGGGCGTTCGCTGGCGCGCGGGAATTGTCCCACGTCGGGCGGAGCCGGGAACAACTCGAACTGGGTCAGGCTGGCGCAGCCCTGACGGTTCGAGGTGCCGGTGCAGTCGCTGCCCGTGTCGCCGCCACCGATGACAATCACGTGCTTGCCGGTGGCGAGAATTTGCGACGCGAGAGTATCTCCCTGGTTGACCTTGTTCTGTTGCGGCAGAAACTCCATGGCGAAATGCACGCCTTTGAGCTCGCGCCCGGGAATGGCCAGGTCACGCGGGTGCGTGGCCCCGCCGGTCAGCAGCAGGGCGTCATGATCGCGGCGCAAATCCTCGACGCTCACGTTGACGCCGACATTCGCGTTGGTCCGGAACTCGACCCCCTCGGCGCGCATCTGATCGATACGCCGCCAGACGCGAGACTTTTCGAGCTTGAAATCCGGAATGCCGTACATCAACAGCCCGCCGGGACGATCGGCGCGCTCGAAGACGGTCACTTGGTGGCCTGCTCGGTTGAGCTGCTGGGCCGCCGCCAAGCCCGAAGGGCCGCTGCCCACGATGGCGACTCGTTTTCCGCTGCGCGTGGCTGGTGGCTCGGGCACGATCCAGCCTTCTTCGAAACCGCGATCCGCGATGGCCATTTCGATTTGTTTGATTGCCACGGGATCTTCGTTGATGCCCAGCACGCAAGCCGATTCGCAGGGCGCGGGACAAACCCGGCCTGTGAACTCGGGAAAATTGTTGGTCGCGTGCAACCGATCGACGGCTTCGCGCCAGTTGTTGCGATAAACCAGGTCGTTCCAATCCGGAATGATGTTTCCCAGCGGACAGCCCGTATGGCAAAACGGAATTCCGCAGTCCATGCAGCGAGCGCCCTGCGTCTGCAATTCTTCCGAGGGCAGGATGGTCAGGAATTCGTTGTAATGCTTGAGACGCTCCGCCACCGGCTCCTTGGGCACGTAGTTGCGGCCAAACTTCATGAACCCGCGCACATCACCCATGAGCCACCTCGAGCGTTCCATTCTGCTGCATTGCCTGCGATTCCTCTTCGAGGGTCTTGAGTGCCGCTTTGTAATCGGACGGCATGATTTTCACGAATTTGGCGGCCACCGCCGGCCAGTTGTCGAGCACCCAGCGCCCCCGGCTGCTCGAAGTGTATTCGACGTGCTTGCGAACGAGGTCGAGCACGGTCTGTTGGTCGGCCGGGTCGCTCAAATCCTCGAGTTCGACCATTTCCTTGTTCACGAGCGCCGGAAACGTGCCGTCGACGTCGAGCACATAGGCGATGCCGCCGCTCATGCCCGCGGCAAAGTTGCGGCCGGTTTTTCCGAGGATGACCGCGCGGCCGCCGGTCATGTATTCGCATCCGTGGTCACCCACCCCCTCGACCACTGCCGAGGCGCCGCTGTTGCGGACGCAAAATCGTTCGCCGGCAATCCCGCGCAGATACAACTCACCGCTAGTTGCGCCATAGAGCACGACGTTGCCGGCGATGATGTTGTCTTCGGCCACGAACGTGCTCTCGCGCGGCGGGTAGACGATGATCTTGCCACCCGACAGTCCCTTGCCGCAGTAATCGTTCACGTCCCCTTCGACGCGCACGGTGACGCCATGCACGCCAAACGCCAACAAGCTCTGGCCGGCGCTGCCGCGGAAATTCAGTTGGATCGTGTCTTCGTTCTTGAACGCTTCGCGGCCATATTTCCTGGTCACTTCGCTGGATAGGATGGTGCCGACCGTGCGATGCACGTTTTTGATCGGCAAGTCGACTTGAACGGTCTCTTGCCGCTCGAGGGCCGGCTTGCACAGATCCAACAGCAAGGTCACATCCATGGACTTGTCGAGCCCGTGGTCCTGGGCTTCGGCACAATAAGTCCGAACATGATCGGGCACTTTCGGTTTGTGCAAAATCGCCGAGAAGTCGAGCCCCTTGGCCTTCCAATGGGCAATCGCCTTGCGCGCGTCGAGGCGATCCACGCGACCGACCATCTCGTTGATCGTGCGGAACCCGAGCTCGGCCATGATCACGCGCAGCTCTTCGGCGAGCAGGAAGAAATAGTTGACGACGTGTTCCGGCTTGCCGGAAAACTTCTTGCGCAACTCGGGGTCTTGCGTGGCGACGCCGACCGGGCAGGTATTCAAATGGCATTTGCGCATCATGATGCAGCCGATGGTCACGAGCGCCGCCGTGGCGATGCCCCATTCTTCGGCCCCCAACATGGTGGCAATCGCCACGTCGCGGGCAGTCCGCAGTTGGCCGTCGGTTTGCACGACGATTCGGCCGCGCAGGTCGTTGAGCACCAGCACCTGGTGCGTCTCGGCCAGGCCCAATTCCCACGGCGCGCCGGCGTGTTTGATCGAGGTTTGAGGGCTGGCCCCGGTGCCGCCGTCGTG
>JAYVCO010000144.1:0-13945 GCA_043749935.1 Planctomycetia bacterium | reverse complement strand
GCGCGCCGAGGGGCAGGTTTTGCGAGCGCCGGCGGTAATGCCGCCCGCGACACCATCGGCCGCAGCGCCAAAATCGGGCTCGGCAGCGCCCAAACCGGGTCCCCCGTTTCCAGTGCCGGCTGCTTCGCAGGACGAACCGTTTGGCGATGAGGACGACAAGAAACCGGCTGCTGAAGAACCGGCCGAGGAAATGCCCGCCGAAGAGATGCCTGCTGAAGAGCCGGCCGCCGAGGAGGCACCGGCCGAAGAGATGCCCGCCGAGGATGCGCCTGCCGCTGACAGTGAAGACCCGTTTGGAGAACCGCCGGCCAAGGCCGACGTGCAGGCGGGCGAGCCTGCTGCCGAGGGGGCCAAGTCGGAAGACGAAAATCCTTTCGGTGACGAACCCAAATAGGACGGAAAAACTGGGCCTGCCGCGAGTGTTGCTCCTAATATTGGTGTAAACCACATCCGAGCAAACTTGCAGCTCGCGGTTTCCCCTGTCACCATAGTGCTTGACGCGATTGCCGTTGTTTCCCGCCTGGCACCCCGCCTGCCAAAAAGAGCGTTCGAGCCCCTGAAAACCGTGCGTCCGAATCGGAAAAAGGTATCGCAATGATACGTCGCTTATTGCAATCCTGGTGGACCTCTGGATTGGCGCTGATCGCCGCCATCGCCGCGGCCCCCACGGCCAGTGCGGCCCCGCAGATTACGAATCTCTCGCTGCGCGGATTACAGGCCGGCGGCGTGACGACGCTCGTGATCGAAGGCAGCGAACTGCTTCCCGAGCCGCGCGTGCTATTCTCCGGACCCGTGGCCAAGCAAACCATTAAAGACGGCGCGACGGCCGCGCGACTGGAGGTCGAATTCAATCTCGAAGGACAAACCTCCAGCGGGATCTATCTGCTGCGAGTTGCCTCGGCAACTGGTATCTCCGAAGCGGTGGCGCTAGCCGTCGACAACTTGCCGCAGATTCCTTTCGCTCCTCAAACGTCAACCTTGAACGTCGCCATGACCGGCGCGCTCAATGGCAGCACCGTGCTGGCCACTTCCTTTGCTGGCAAGCAGGGGCAGCGGGTCAACATCGAGGTTGAGAGCCAGCGCTTGGGGGCAAAGCTCAACCCGATCGTTCATCTGTACGATGCGCGTCGAGTGCAACTCACCTGGAGCCAGGGTCTGCCATCGATTGCGGGCGACGCGCGCTGTATGGCGACACTGTCCGCTGATGGACAATATGTGGTGGAAATCCATGACTCGTTGTATCGAGGAGCCGACCCAGGTGTTTTCCGTTTGAAACTGGGCGAATTCCACTACGCGGATTTGGTTTATCCACTGGCGGCACAACAGGACGCCAACACGACCTTCGAATTTGCCGCGACCAATGTACCCGCTGAAGCGAGAGCCGCGGCTTCGTGGGCCAGTGCTCTCGGGTTGCCGCAACAGTTTCGGCCCGCGCCATGGCCCACCGGCGTGGCGCTATTGTCGGGGTCGCGACCCACGGTGATCGTGACCGACCATGCGGAAATTCTGGAAGCCAATGTGGAAGGCAAACTACAGGAGCTGTCCGCCGCGCCGGTTGCCATCAATGGGCGGTTGCTGAATCCGGGCGCCGTCGATCGCTATCGGCTGGCAGTCGCGCCGGGTCAAAAGCTGCGGTTTGACGTGTTGGCACGCCGCGCCGGCTCGGCTTTGGATGGCGTGCTCTCGATTCAAAACGAGCAAGGGGGCGAACTGGCCGCTAACGACGATCGACCCGGCACAAGCGACCCGGGCCTCGACTTCACGGTGCCCGAGGGGGTCAATGCTCTGGTGCTGGCGATTCGCGACCTGCAAAGCCGAGGCGGTGCGGATTATGTCTATCGAATTTCGATCGAGCCAGCCGGGCAGCCGGATTTTTCATTGGCTCTCGATGCCTCGCGATATCAGGTGCCGAAGGACGGCGTGTCGCTGGCGCGCGTGCGCATCGATCGCAGCGGGTACAACGGGCCAGTCAAGCTGAGCTTTGCGAATCTACCGGCCAGCATGTCGATTACAGGCGACGAGATTCCGGCCGGCGCGACCGAGGCTTTGGTCACGCTTAGCGCGCCCGGTTTGAGCCTGGCAAATGCTTTGACCACGGTATTGGGCACCAGCACCGAGCCGAACACGTCGATCAAACGCCTGGCATTGCCGCCGGCGAACACGATGAATAAATTCCAGCCCTGGCTGCGCGAAGAAGTTGGCGTAGCGATCACGACCCCCAGTCCATTGATGCTGGTTTGGGATTTGTTCAGCGCGGACACGAAATTCGCCAAGGGGACGGCGCTACCCGTCAAGTTGCGCGTGAATCGCGCCAGTGGCACGGCCGGAGCGGTTCGCTTGACACTCTTGACAACGCAGATTACGCCGCGCAAGAAAGTGAAAGTCAACAATGTGGATCGCGAAGTTGACGACGTCGAGCGGACGATCCGGTTCGAAGCCGCGCCGATGATTGCCGCGGATCAAAATGAAATCGTGGCCAATGTACTCGTGCCCGCCGATTTGCCGGGCATTGCTTTCGATTTGGCGATTCAGGCCGAATTGTTGGCGGCTGATAATAAAAACGCGATTGCCACGATCGTTACGCCCGCGCGCCGAATGACCGCGACGACGCCGATTTCGCTCGAGCTGGCTAGTCAGGATCCGATTGAAGCCCGCGCGGGCCTTGGCCCCACGGGCAAGCTCACCGGCAAGATCAACCGCGTGGCCGGGTTTGCGCAGCCGATCAACTTGACGCTCGTGGGACTGCCGAAAGGAATCAACGCGCCGGCGATCACAGTGCCTGGGGACAAATCGGATTTCGAGTTCGCGATCGCGTTCCCTTTCGCCACGCCGGAGGGGGACCTTGCCAACGTGAAGCTCGCGGCGACGAGCCAGCTCGATGCCAAGAACCCGAACACGCTGATTCGGGCCAACGAGCTGCCCGTGGCCATCAAGGTGGTTGCCGGCGAGAAGCCTCCGGGCGACCAGCCGTTTGCGATCTTTGCGGACCAAAGCGAATTCGTGGCCGCACTGACCGAAGGCGACGGGCAAGCCACGTTGACGAGCGACGAAAAATTCTCGGGAGCGGTCAGTGTCAAGGTGACTCCCGGCCAACGCTTTAATCCGGCGCTGCCAGGTCTCGGCGTCAAGATTCGCGAAAAGCCCGGCCCGGGCGAATTCCGTTACTTGCAATTCGCCTGGAAGAAGCAGGGCGGACAGGCGATCTGTCTGCAATTGAATCACGACGGTCAGTGGGGCCCTGCGGGCACGAACCCCGCCAAGTTCCGCTATCACGCCGGACCGGCAGGCGAAGTCTTCGGCGCGTCGGTTGCGGTCGACAGCAACCTGCCTGGCGCATTCGTCTTGGTCACGCGCGATCTGTTCGCCGACTTTGGCGAGTTCACGCTGACCGGAATCGCGCTGACGCCGGTCGACGGCGAATACGCATTGTTCGATCACATCTACCTGGGCGCGACAGCGGCCAGCTTCGAGTCGGTCAAGCCGTAGCAGGCGCTTCAGCCCGCGCCGCTGGCGACAAACCGATAGCCCGCGCCGCGGACACTGAGAAAATGCTTGGGTCGGGCCGGGTCTTCTTCGAAATACTTGCGCAGATTGACGATGAAGTTGTCGACGGTGCGGGTGGTGGGCATGTGCGAAAGCCCCCAGACATGCTCGAGCAGTTCGGCGCGCGTGACCACCGAGCCTTCGTTTTCGGCAAAGTATCTGAGTAGTTTCATTTCGGTGTGCGTCAGCCGCAACTGCTCGTCGGCCACGGTGACGTTGAACGTGTCGAAATCGACGTGCGCCCTGCCGAACTCGAGGATTGGCCCGACGGCCTTTCCGTCCGGGCGCGGACTCGCCTTCGTCCGGCGCGAGAGCAGATTGCGCGTCATGCTCAACAGCTCTTCCAAATCGAACGGCTTTTGCAAATACTGGTCGGCGCCCACGTCGTAGCCCCGCACGCGATCTTCGACCAGCGTGCGGGCACTGAGCATCAAGACCGGCACGTCATTGCCCTTTTCGCGCAGCGCTTCGCACACGGCATATCCGCTCATACCGGGCAGCATCAAATCGAGAATCACGAGGTCCGGGCTTTGGGGACTCTCCTCGAATAGCTTCAATGCGGCGGGACCGTCGCCGGCGGTCGTGACCTCATAGCCCTCGGCTTCCAAGTTGTACTTGATGCCAAAAGCCAAGTGCTGCTCGTCCTCGACAACTAAAATATGCTTCATAAGCTAGTGACTTCCGAGCACTCCCTCGGGGTTTGCAACATTGTCGGCGGATGGCGATAGTGCCGATTGCGGAGCGGGCGTCGCCGGCAACTGAACTTCGAAGATGGTCCCGCTCTGCGTACCTCGGTCGCGAACCGACACCGTGCCGTGCATGCGTTTGACCAGCGTGCGGACGATGAACAGCCCCAGCCCGGTGCCCGACTGCGATCGTTCGAGCTCGCTTCCCAGTCGCACGAATCGGCCGAAGATCTTGCGCCTCAGCTTGGCCGGAATTCCACGGCCATTGTCCACGATCCGAGTCACGATCATCCCGCCTGTGAACTGCGAGTCGATTTCGACGACCGGTTCGGCGCCGCCATATTTGATCGCGTTATCGATCAGATTGCGAAACACCATTTCGATGTCGATTGGCCGGGCGTGCAACGTGGCGGGCGTCGCATTGATTCGGATGGTTTCCAGCGGCAAATGATAGCGCAGGCAGGCCGTTTCGGCGGAACTGCGCAGCACGGCCGACAGCTCGACGTCGACCAGGTCGGTTTCGACTTGCTGCTGATCGAGGCGGGCCGCGTCGAGCATGTGATTGATCAGGGCATCGAGTCGTTCGACGTCGTCGAGCATGAACCGATAGAAATTCGCCTGCTGCTCTTCGGTGACCGTGCGGCGCGAAAGCGTTTGCAGGTAGAGCTTGAGCGACGCGATCGGAGATTTCAGTTCATGGCTCACGCTGTCCATGAAGTTAGCTTGGCGCTGGTTGAGCCGAATTCCCTTGATGGAAATCAGCAGGTAGAGCACGACGCCGACCAGCACCAACAACAGAAAGACAGTGCCGACCGTCAGCAGAACCCAAAACTGGGCCGTCTTCTCGATCTCGCGCACGGTCAGCGTGATCCAGCCGACGATCAGCGAGACGACGAGCACGATCATTACGACTGCCAACGTGATCGGCCAGCCATAGGAGTTGCGCATCGGAATACCCGGGATCGGAATCAGAAAAACGGAAAGCTTGAGCCTACTTCGGCGACCACGACCGTCAAGGGTTTGCCCAATCGGGGCTGGTGGCAAGCGAAGTACCATCCTTATGGTAACGCGAAAGACGAGGCTCTGGCGAGCGGTGAGCTTGTTTTGCGCGGCGTCTGGCACGCCAGATGCTAATGCGGGTCACCCGGCTTATCCTCGGGGGCCGCGGAAGGCGATGCTGGCATGCGTAACGGGCCGAAGTGTTGAGACTTGCGGCCAAAACGCGTGAAAGCGGCTGTGGGGGTGGCCAAGAACCGGGATTGTAAGAATTGGAAAAACGGACCAAGATGTTGCACTTTCGCGCTGCCAAGGGCGGAGGTGAGTTGCGGTCCCCACCGTCGCTAAATCACGCAAGTGTCAAGGGTGCGGCAGGATGCCAGGCCCTATAGCGACTGCTACGCAAGTGCGCGCCACGCAGACGACAAGGAGGTTGTCCCAACGATCCCGCCCTCAGACTCCGCGCTTTAGCGAGTCTATTTTCGCTTACCTTGAAGCGGCCGGGATCGAGCACGACACCTGATTTCTCGCTGCCAATGCGCACTGGCGAAATGGCCAAGGGGAAACGAGGGTTGGGGCGATTTTTTTCCATGGAGGGAATCATGGTCTCGATGCAGATCGCAGCGCTGGTGGTGGCTCTTTCGGGAGTCAGCGAGACAGTGCTGCTGGACTTTCATGCTCCTTGGTGTGCCCCTTGTCGTTCGATGGATGGCACCGTTGCCGAGTTGCAACGAGCTGGCTATCCGATTCGCAAAGTCAACATCGACAATGAACGCGACCTGGCCACGCGGCACAATGTGCAAAGCATTCCCTGCTTCGTGATGCTGGTCGACGGCAAGGAAGTCGGCCGAGTCACTGGCGCCTCGCGCCGCTCGGAGCTGCTTGATCTGTTTGCCAAGAGCCGAGTTCAACCTTCGGAAGGCGGCGGCGAAATTGCACGAGCCCAATCGCCCGATACGCCGGTGCGCGGCGTGTCGCTGCCGAGCGAAATAGACCGCAATCCGTTTTCGGCCCGTTCGCACGATGTTCAATCAGACAACGCGCATGCTCCGAACCGCCAATCGGCGTCGCCCGCTTCGGCACTCAACCCGCAGGATTTGATTCTTTCGAGCGTTCGTTTGACGATCGGAGATCCGCAAGGTTTTTCGTATGGCTCGGGCACGATCATCGACTCGCGTCAAGGCGAAGCCTTGGTGCTCACGTGCGGTCACGTTTTTCGCGACTCGAAAGGGCAAGGGACCATCACGGTCGATCTGTTAGGTCCGGGCGCTCCGCAAAAGTTGCCGGCACGCCTTGTCAGCTACGACCTGAAAACCGACGTCGGCCTGGTGAGCATTCGTCCCGGCGTTCCGGTGAGCGTGGCGCCGGTGGCCCCCAAGGGATTTCGCATTGCCAAGGGGGACAAAGTGGTGACGGTCGGTTGCAACAACGGCAAAGAGGCCACGGCGCTCGAGAGCCGGATCACGGGCATCGATAAATTCCTCGGACCGCCGAACGTGCAAGTATCCGGGCTGCCCGTGCAAGGGCGTAGCGGTGGCGGATTGTTTTCGGCCGATGGCCACGTGATTGGCGTGTGCAACGCGGCGGATCCGGCGGACAACGAGGGACTGTTCGCGGCGCTAGCTACGATTCAAAGCCAACTCGATAAATCCGGCTTGTCGGCGATCTACGAAAACCAGCCGACGCAGGACCAGCCTCAGTTCGCCAGCGGTTCGGGAGTTCCGGCGATGCCCGCCAAGATGCCCCAGGCCAAGTTCGCCGGCGCAACGCGCGGCCAACCGGCGAATCATTTTGGCTCCACGGACTATGCGGCCGCGATCAACGCATCGGAACAGGCGGCGATGGCCCGTGTGGGTGATGCCGGCGACGGCGCGGAAGTGATTTGCATCGTCCGCTCGCTCACCGATCCCCAGGCCAAGAGCGAAGTGATCAAACTCGATCGAGCGAGCTCTGCATTCTTGCGTCAACTAGTCGCCGATCGCGAAGCGCAAAAGTCGAAGCATCTGACATCGCTCGAAGTTCGTAGGCCCAAGGGCCAGGAGGCGCCACTCTCCGACGACTCGGTGCGGTGGTCGAGCTCGGAGCGCGAGCCGCGTAATACGGTGTTGCGCTAAGGGTCCGCGTTGCACGCTTCAGCGTCAGTCCGCATATCGCGAACTGACGACGCATCGCAAATCTGGTTCGACGCCCGTCCAACGGACGCCAAGAAGTGGGCGGAGGTAGCTGGACTGCGCAAATCCACAAGACCATAATCATGGCCTCGGTTTAGACGGTCACCACGCCTCAACCGCCTCTTGGCAAGGCCGTACCAATGTACAGAGTCACGCACTATTGCACCGTCGGACGACGTATTCTGTATTTGTTCTTGATCGTAATAACGCCTTTTGTGGCAACTGGAGCGGACACTCAACAAGGCGAAATCGACCCGCTCATTCAGCAACTGCAAACAGCGATGGGCTCGACGATCAACGTCGAGTCGAAGACTGGTGAGTCGTTCTTGCGGGCCCAGCTTTTGCGAGTCAACGTTGACAACAAGAAGGGAGCCATTATCTCCCTTCGCATTCAAGACTCCGGGGGACAAACGCGAACGATTCGTTTCGTTGGCATTCGCTCGCTAACGCTCGGCCGCGAGACGGTGTATGAAGCGGCTTCCAGCAAAGCGAAAAGCTCGATGGAAAAGGCGGTTCAGGCCCAACTTGAACGGAGCGCGAAAGAGCGCCAACTGTGGATCGAGCGGGCGAAGACGCGCGGCGTTGAACCTTGGCCGGAGTTGACCAATGCAGAACATCGGGCGGCCATCGAAAATCTCTTGCAGCTCGTCAAGCAAGTCGCCGATGCGCTGCCCGGCATGAACCTCTATGAAACGCACGAGTTCTTGTTTGCCAGTAATATTCCCGCAGGACAAGTGGTCCAATATACGACGGCGCTCGACGCGATGCACGATAAGATGTGCGCGATGTACGGCATCAAGCAGGGCGAGCCCGTTTGGCGCGGCAAGTGCCTGGTGATGGCGTTTCTCAACAAGGCCGAGTACATTTCTTTTGAGCAAAATGTCTTGAAGTTTACGTTGGATGCCAGCACAGCTAACGGTAGATGCCACTCCTACGACGATGGAAGAGTCATCATTGCCTGCTGCCGCAGCGATCAACCTCAAGATTTCGCGAAATTGCTTGTTCACGAGACCAGTCACGGATTCATCCATCGCTACCGCACACCGGCGCGCCTGCCTTCGTGGGTTAACGAAGGCATGGCCGATTGGATTAGTCGGGCCTTGGTGCCGCAGAGTAGAAGCGTCCAGCAGCGGGAACTCAAGGCAATCGCAATGATGCGCCAATCGCATAACATGGGCGGAAATTTTTTGATGCGCAAGGGCAACATCGACCCCTGGCAATATGGCATCGCCTCGAGCATAACCGACTTCCTGCTCAATACGAATGCAGACGGATACACCCGGTTCATTCAGGGCATGAAGGAAGGATTGACCTGGGTCGAAAGTTTGCAGGCGGCTTATAACTGCACACCTCAAGAACTTGTAGCCACATATGGTCAGGTTATCGGCGTACCGGATTTACGACCTTGACAAATTGAATTGTTTGCCGTGGACTTCGAGGTTTCGATGAAGTTGTATTGCGTGCGGCATGGCGAGACGACTTTCAACTTCGAAGGTCGGATCCAGGGCCAATTGGATAGCCAATTGTCGGATCTCGGACGCAGGCAGTGCCAGGCCGTGGCCGAGGCATTGGGTTCGCTCGAATTCGATGCCGTCGTGGCCAGCCCGCTGGCCCGGGCGCTGGAAACGGCCCAGTGCATTGCCGAACGGCTCGGGCTGAGCGTGACCATCGAGCCGCGGCTGATGGAAATCAATGCCGGGATATTCCAGAATCATTGCTGGGAGGAAATCGGCCGCCGGTTTCCGGACGATGCGGCACGCTGGCGGACCCAGGATCCCGATTTTCGGATTCCCGAAGGCGAATCGCGCCGCGATTTGATGCTGCGAGGGCGCGAAGCCTTTAGTGCCATTCGCGAAGCCGGCTATCGACAAGCGGTCGTCGTGGCGCACGGCGGCTCGCTGTCGGGCGCTTTCAAGGCGCTGCTCGAAATACCCGCCGAGCGGAATCCATTCACGCTGGCTAACGGCTCGGTCAGCATCGTGGTTTGGGAAAAAGAGTTCAAACTGCTGACGCTCAACGAAACCGCCCACCTCGGCGCCGCTATGTCGGGCGGCGGCGATCTTTGAGGATGCGTGCCACTTCTGTCATTCATTTTTGTCCGCATCGCGCATGCGATTGCTCCTGCCCCTCTCCCCTTGGGAGAGGTTGGGTGAGGGCTGGTCTTCGTTACGGTTGGCGTCGCACTTGCAAATCCGAGCTCGCCCCAAAGGCACCCTCATCCCGGCCTTCTCCCCGAGGGAGAAGGGGAAATGCGACTCGCAAAACCGAGTTGCCGCGCGATGCGCTTAAGACGTCAGATCCTCGGCTAATAGATCCGAGTCGAGCTCGAAAATCGCTTCGATTTCCGTGGTGATATTGCCGGGTAGCGAGCCCATGCCGACCGCGCTGCGTGCGCCGACGCCGTGGTCTTCGCCCCAGATGTCGCGAAACAGTTCGCTGCAACCGTTGATCACTTGTGGGTGCTGTGTGAAGTCGGGCGTGCAGTTGACCATGCCCAACACCTTGACGACCCGCACCACGTGGTCGAGGCTGCCGAGACGTTCGCGCAACGTGGCCAGAATGGCCAGACCGGTTTGTCGCGCGGCGGCCACGCCGGCCGCCAAATCGACGTCGGCACCAATGCGGCCCGTGAGCATCGTCTTATCGGACTTGAGCGGTCCGTGGCCCGAGACGTAGGCCATCGTGCCGGAAATCGACACGGGTTTGTAGATGCCGGCCGGCTTGGGCACCGGAGGCAGTTGCAGTTTCAGTTCGGCCAGTCGCGATTCAGCAGTCATGGGGTTAGGACTCCTTGTTGGATTATTGAATATCGATGGAATTCAGTCTGACGCGGCGATGGTTGAACGACCGGGCCGTGCAGGATGACAGCCGTGCAGGATGACGCTGTTGGAATGGTTCCTATTCGATGACCTTGGTTAGTCCGTATTCGACAATGCCGCGCGCGCCGGCCGCCTTCAAACGCGGAATGATATGGCGGACGATCGTTTCGTCGAGAATCGTGTTCACATCGACCCAATTTTCATCGGCCAGGCTCGAGATAGTTGGTTGTTGCAGAGCGGGCAGCAGCGACAAGACCTGTTGCAAGCGGTCGCGCGGCACGTTCATCATCAACCCGACTTTGCCTTCGGCCGCCATGGCGCCGCGGAGCATCAGCACCATGTCGTCGATCTTCTGTTTCTTCCAAGGATCGGCGTAGGCCTGATGATTGGCGATGAAGCGCGGCGTGCTGGTCAGAACTTCGTCGAGAATGCGCAATTGGTTGGCGCGCAGCGAGCTGCCGGTTTCGGTGACTTCGACGATCGCGTCGGCCAATCTGGGCGGCTTGACTTCGGTGGCGCCCCAACTGAACTCGACTTTGGCCTTAACGCCGTGGCGGGCCAGATAGCGCTCGGTCAGCCCGACGGCCTCGGTGGCAATCCGCTTGCCTTGCAAATCTTGGACGGTTTGAAACGGCGAATTCTCGGGCACGCACAACACCCAGCGGACCGGGCGGCGGCTCACTTTGGAAAACACCAACTCGGCGACTTCGTGGACGTCGGAGCCGTTTTCCATAATCCAGTCGTAACCGGTCAGCCCGGCATCGAGCACGCCATCTTGAACGTAACGGGCCATTTCTTGTGCGCGGATCAGCATGCACTCGATCTGCTCGTCATCGATCGAGGGGAAGTAGCTGCGCGAGTTGAACGTGATCTTGTAGCCGGCGCGGCGAAACAATTCGCCCGTGGCTTCTTGCAGGCTGCCCGCGGGTATTCCCAGTTTCAACCGATTGTCCATGACCACCACCGTACCAGAAGAGAGGCTGCTCACATGCCGCCGAGCGAATTAGAGCCTATCCGAGAACCGGCGGGGACTGTCCCAATTTTGCGGTGCCCTGGGAGCAAAATGGGACTGTCCCCTTCTCCGAGACGGCTCTCGGATAGGCTTTTACTTTTTCTTGTAAACTTCCTTTGGATCAAACACGCGGTTGCCGATTACCTTGAAACCCTCGGGCGTGACCTGGCGAAAGAAACAACTGCTGTAGCCCTCGTGGCACGCGGCGCCGCCGATCTGATCAACTTTGAGCAAGATGGTATCGGCGTCGCAATCGAAAAAGATGGCCTTCACCTGCTGGACGTTGCCGCTCTCCTCGCCCTTGCGCCAGAGTTTGTTGCGGCTGCGGCTGAAGTACACGGCGCGGCCGGTGGCCAGCGTCTCGGCGTAGCTTTCGCGATTCATATAGGCCAGCATCAGGACTTCGCCCGTCGTGGCGTCCTGGGCAATGGCCGGCAGCAGTCCCTCGCCCTTGGAAAAATCGGGCGAGTTGGCGTTTTCGGTGGTCACAGCGAACGTGCTCCTGGTTAGAACAGCAGGGGGCCAAATGCTGGCCCAAGCGGGAACAACCCAGCATAATCGGCCAGTTAATCCTGTGCCAGTGGTGGTCGAGCCGGCTTCGTTGAGCATGAGAGAAACGTTCGGTTTTGACCCCGACGCGGAACCCTATTGCAGTGCAAAGCATGTTTCTTTGGAAGCGACCATCGCGGGAGTTCATTGACGAATTCATCGCCTCGCAGGACAGGCTCGCATTCAGCTATCCGTACGTGGGAGCTTTAGCCGCCGATACGCCGCCGCCAGGTTTCGTTCTCGATGAGATGCGGGTCGAACTTGGCACTGGCGCGGAAACCTATTCGCGGGCTTGCGCAGGCTTGCGCGCTTGGCGGCAGTTTCAACTCGGCTGGGTTGAAGCGTGTTGGCCTGACTTGCCGCTAGAGCCGGGCTGCACGGTTGGAGTATTGGCAAAGGCGTATGGCTTGTGGTCACTCAATGCTTGCCGGATTATCGAGACGATCGATGAAACAGATGATCGCACTTCGAGGTTCGGGTTCGTGTACGGGACGTTGCCCGATCATCTTGCCGCGGGCGAGGAGCGGTTCTTAGTCGAATTAGATCATGAAGATCAGCGAGTCTGGTACATGATTCGCGCCTTCTCGCGCCCGAACCATTTTTTGGCTCGCGTTGGATCGCCTTTGATACGAAGGCTTCAACAGCGATTTCGCCAAAGCTCGAGTGCGGCGATGAAGTGCCAATGTGCCGCGCCCTAATAGAGCGACGTTTTCTTGAGGACTTTTGAGGGCTTTAGTGGTGACACGCATCGGACTGGATTACATTAGAGGTCGCTCGTGGGCGAGACTTTCGGCTTTAGTTTTTGAGGAAATGCCATGCTGTCTTTCAATCGACTGTCGGCGTTAGGCTCGAAGCTCGCGATTGGTTTTGCGCTAGCAAGTTGCCTGGAGTTCGCGGCGAATGCCGACGACCAGTTTGAGCCGGTGCGCGTGCGGATTGCGAAGGCGCTCGTCGACCATAACATCCCTTCGATTTCCGTGGCGGTCGTACGCGAGGGTCAGATTGTCTGGGAGCAAGGCTTCGGCTGGGCCGATCGCGAAAGCCGGACGCCGGCCAGCGAGCACACGATGTACTCGATCGCGTCGATTTCCAAGCCGATCACGGCGACTGGGCTGATGGTGCTCAAGCAGCGGAAGCTGATCGAACTGGACAAACCGATCAACGATTACCTGGGCGAGGCGAAGCTGCGGGCACGCGTGGGGGACGGGGCCGAGGCGACGGTGCGGCGCGTGGCCAATCATACTTCGGGCTTGCCGCTGCACTACCAGTTTTTTTATGCCGACGAATCGTATCATCCGCCCGCGTTTGACGAGACGATTCGCCGGTATGGCAACCTGGTCACTGCCCCGGGCGAGCGCTTTCAATACAGCAATCTCGGCTATGGGGTGCTCGACAACATCATCGAGCGCGTCGGTGGCAAGAAGTTCGGCGATTTCATGCGCGAGGAGGTGTTTCTGCCGTTGGGCATGACACACACATCGATTGATGTTGGTCCCGGCTTGGAGTCGCACCAGGCGATTCGCTATACCACGGATGGGAAGCGCATTCCGTTTTACCAGTTCGATCATCCGGGCGCTTCGGCCGTGTATGCGAGTGCGCACGATCTGGCCCGGTTCGCGATGTTCCATTTGAAGGAGCACTTGGGCGATCAAAAGGCCATTCTCGATGACCCGACGATCGACGAAATGCAAGTGCCGACTTCCGGAGCATCCGGTCGTGGCGGTTATGGAATTGGCTGGGGGAGCGGAGAAATGCGCGGACACCGGATGGTGAGCCACACGGGAGGCATGCCCGGAGTGGCCACGATGTGCGGATTCTTTCCAGCAGAGCGGGTGGCGATCGTCGTGTTGACGAATACGAGTAGCCCGATGACTCAACGTATCACGGAAATGATTTCAGCGATCGTGTTGCCGGAACAGAAAGAAAAAGACAACAACAAAGACAAGGAGCCTAAGGCCGCGACGGCGCCGAGCAACGAGTCAGCTCCATCGAGCGGCTTCGTTCCCAGCGCCGAGTTGATTGGCCGCTGGAAAGGGCACGTGACGACGCCGAAGGGGGACACGCCGCTTGTGCTCGTGATCAAAGATTCAGGCGATGTCCATGTGCGGTTGGAGAATCAACTGGAAACGCTGCTCAACGGACCGACTTTTCAAGGTGGTTTCTTGAGAG
>JAYVCO010000143.1:0-13814 GCA_043749935.1 Planctomycetia bacterium | reverse complement strand
CGCTCCAGTCGCGCTCCCAACTCCAAAATAGCCTGCTTCGCGCACGCCGACAGAAGGCGTTCTGCTCGTCTCGGGCCTGATGGTGGCGCCACGAATCTTCTTGCGACCGCAGATTGGCCTAACTACCATGTATGCCTGGGTATCCCCAACGATACTCTTCGCAAATTCCAGCGCAAACAAGAGCTGCTGGCTTTGCCTCGAACAGACTCATGCCACCGCCGCTACCATCCCATCCGCTTTCATTGCTGATGGCTGCGGGCGACCGACTTCTAGGATAGCAGCTATGACTCGTTTCACTGCAGAGCTATGTGAACTGATAGGGGGCTTTTCGCGCCGAGCGCGACTCAGGGGTAGGGCAAGGCGCGCATCCCGGCTGCTAGGAAGACGACCTTTCACTTCTGGTGTTGAGATCCTTGAAGCCCGCAGGTTATTCACCGTCGATTTTTTGGTGGGTCCCGACATCAACATCACCAAATCGGCGGCCAACGAAGCCGAGACTTCGATCGCCATCAACCCGACCAACACCAACAACCTGTTCGCAATCGACACGATCTCCTACCAGGGCCGCTATAGCACTGACGGCGGCCAGACCTGGTCCCTCAGCAATATGGCCGGATTCACGCCTCCCCCCCAGGATGCGCAGGCGGTTTGGGACTCGATTGGCAACCTGTTCGTCACCAGGATGGGCACGGGCGGGCAAATTGAGGTCGGCGTTAGCAGCAACGGCGGAGCGAGCTTCTCGAACGTCCAGATCATCGCCGGCAACGCGGGTGCGGACCAGCCCACGCTCGCCGTCGGCCCCAGCGGCGTGGCCGGTACCCCGGGTTCCGTCTGGGTCTCCTATGAACAGGACGCCGTCATCAAGGCTTCTGGAGCCGCCGTCAACGGCCTCGGTCTAGTAGGAGCCTTTAGCGCGCCGGAGACGGCCCCCGGCTCCACGAACGGGGACTTCGGCAGCGTGAGCATTGGTCCGGCCGGCCAGGTGTTGGTCAACTACCAGGACGGCCTGTCCGGAGGGGCGGCCAGCGTTGAAGGCCCGGGGCCGATCAGTACCAACCTGGATCCCGACGGTCTGGGTCCCACCGGGTTCAATGCCGCCATCACGGCCCACAGTACGAATGTTGGTGGCGAAGCCGCGATCCCGCCCCAGCCCGGCCCGTTCAATGTGGGCGGCCGTACCATCGACGCCGAGGCCAATCTCGCCTACGACGCCACTGGTGGCCTCCACAATGGCCGCATCTACATGGTCTATACGGACCGGAGCAGCGTCCCGCTCCCAGCCAACAACAACACCGACATCTTTGTGATCTTCTCGGACAACGGCGGCACGAGCTGGAGTGCCCCGGACCGGGTCAACGATGATCCCTCCAGCGGCACCACGGGCGCGACCCAATACCTGCCCGCCATCGCGCTGGACCAGACCACCGGAAACGTTGCAGTCAGTTGGTACGACACGCGCAACTCGGGCACTGGCACGACGCGTGACACCTACGCCAGCGTCAGCGTGGACGGCGGCAACACTTGGTTACCCAACCTCCGGCTCAGCGCGGCACCGTCCAACCCCCTGGCGGCCGCGGTGGGCACGTTCAATTCCGGCGATTTGGACCTGATGTCGTACGCCAACGGCGTCTTTTACCGAAGCTGGTCTGACAACTCCAACAGCACCGGCGACAACCCGGCCGGCGCGGGAAACACCTTTGACATCTACACAGCCAGGGTGGCCTTCGAGCCGCCTACCGACCTTAACATTTCGGACGCTTCCCAGCTCGAAGGAGATAGCGGGCTGACGAACTTTGTATTTACAGTGTCGCAAAATGCCAGTTCGCGCGCCGTCACGGTCGATTTCTCGACATCGGACGGTTCTGCGACTATCGATGGCAACGACTACCTGGCCCTGAACGGCACGTTGAACTTTGCACCTGGTGAAACGGCGCAGCAAATCACGATCCAGGTCGCTGGCGACAAAACGGTTGAGTCCGACGAAACTTTTTTCGTGACGCTCAGCAATCCCACCAACGGCGTGATCGTTCAAGGGCAAGCGGTCGGCACGATTCTCAACGACGACATTAGCCTTTCGGTCAGCAATCCGACTGTTATGGAAGGGGATTCCGGCACGTCCAATGCTGTGTTCAATATCGCCGTGATTGGCGTCAGCCACGTTGATTCGATCGCCAATTACTCGACTTCCGATGGCAGCGCTACTGCCGGAAGCGATTATTTGACCGTCGCTGGGACGCTGACGATTTCGCCGGGTGCAACTTCGTTCAATGTCACGGTTCCGATCGTGGGCGATCTGCTGTTCGAATCGACCGAAGACTTCTTCCTGATGTTCACGGATTCAACTAATGCGCTAATCTCAGGCGGGGTGGGCACCTGCACGATTCTCGATAATGACGTGGCGCCTTCTTTGTTCATAAGCGATGTTCAGGTTACGAACACCGCGCTGGGCGCGCAAGCCGTCTTCACCGTGGCTTTGGTCGGGGCTAGTCCCGGGGGCATCACGGTGCAATACGCCACGGCCGACGGGTCGGCTAAAGCCAATGTCGACTACGTGCCCGTGGCCGGCACGGTCAGTTTTCCTCTGGGGAGCATCAAACAGTTGATTACGGTGCCGGTATTCGGGAGTACCGTTTCTGCTCCCAACGAAACGTTCTACCTGAATCTCTTCAATCCAGACCATGCCCTGCTTGCCGACTCGCAGGGTGTGGCCACGATTGTCTCCGCGCCGCCGCCACCGGCGCAGACCATCATCGACGATGGGGAAGAAGGATTCACCGAGAGCCTGGCGGGCTGGTCGGCTGCCACCAATCTCGCGGCCTATCATTCCGACTACATGGTGCACGCCCCGGGCAATGGCACCGGCACGGCCACCTGGACGTTCAATAACGTTGCACCTGGGTCGTACCAGGTCTTTGCTCGTTGGGTGGCTTTCAGCACCTTCGCCAGCAATGCACCCTATACGGTCTTCGACGGATCCACGAGCCTGGGCACCGTGCAGGTCAATCAGCAGTTGGCGCCGGTGGGCGATATATCTGATGGCGTCGTTTGGCAAAGCCTGGGCACGTTCAGTTCCTCGAACAGAACGCTCAAAGTGCAACTGAGCGATAATGCCAACGGATTCGTGATCGCCGACGCGATTCGCATCGTAGCCGGCGGCGTCGCAGCGCCGGCGCCCGAGATGGATGTCTCCGCGTTCGGCACTTCGATTGGCGACGGAGCCGCGGCGCCCCAATTGATCGACGGCACCGACTTTGGCAGCCTGCCGGCCACGACCACCTCGGCAACGCACACATTTACGATCGCGAATACGGGCAGCGGGGATTTGCACCTCTCCGGCAGTCCTCGAGTGACCGTCAGCGGTGCCGCCGCACAAGATTTTACCGTGGTTACGCAACCCGACGCCACGATCGCGCCAGGTCGAACTAGCACGTTTCAGATTTTGTTCCATCCGACCGCCGTGGGCTTGCGAAAGGCCTCGATTTCGATTGCCGACGACGATGCGAGCGAACCGAACTATACCTTTGCAGTTGCGGGCACGGGCATCGATCCAGCGCCCAATCAATTGATCATCGACGACTCGACGGCCGGTTTCAGTCAGTCCGGCAGTTGGGCCAGCACTTTGAGCGCGTCGGCGATGCAAGGGGAGTTCCTTTCCACTGCGGCCGGTCAAGGCAACAACTCCGCGAGTTGGACATTTACTGCATTGCCCGCGGGCCGCTATCACGTGTATACGACTTGGGTGTCTTCTGGCGATCGGGCCAGCAATTCACCCTTTACGGTTTCCGACGGCGGAGCGCTGGCACAAACGTTTCTCGTCAACCAGCAGCAGTCGCCCGGCGACGGCGCGGCGGCTGGGATGACGTGGAAATCGCTGACGTCGATTCAGATCACGACAGGGACATTACTGGTCAGCTTGAATAATCAAGCCAACGGATCGGTAACGGCCGATGCCGTGCTGATTTCGCGTACCGATCTGCCGATTCCGCCGCCGGCCGCGCCTCCAGCAGCGCATAACGCGGCCATGCCGCTGGACGTCAACGGCGATCATGTTATTTCTGGGCTCGACGCCTTGGTTGTGATCAACAAATTGATTGCGCAAAGCGCCGGCAGCAATGCGACTGCCAGCGCAACGCCCTTGGCTGCCGCGGCCAGCTCGCAGTACTTTCTCGATGTCAACGACGACACGATCGTCTCGCCCATCGATGCGCTGATCGTGATCAATTTCTTGAACCAACCTCAGGTGAGTGCGAGCCCGTCGGCAAACAGTCTTGCCACGAGCGCGGTGACTTCGGCGAGCGCAAACGCGCCGGCCGCGTTGAGCACGGTTGCGGTGGATCAAGCCATCAGCCAGATTAGCGCGGTGCCACAAGCCACGAACGGTTTGGCGACGAGCACATCGTCGAGCACTCTGGCGAGCCCAGCAGCGGCCAGCGCCACACAATCGTCCAATTCGGCGACACTATTGAGCTCCGCCAACGTTCGGGCGGCATTTTTCGCCTCCGGTTCCAAGAAAAGCCTGGGTGATAGCGGATTGGACTCTTTACTGGGCTAGTTACGTTGGGCCTGAAATTGGGTGCAGTTTCGTGATGTTGAGCAACGATTGATTTTCCTTGCCGCGGTAAATTGCCCCAACTACTATGGATTCTCGTGTCGTCCAGCGTGGCCAAGAAGGCGTTGTCCGGGCGAATTCAAGTTCTGATTGAGAAATAGATTAAACCGATTTGCCGGCGAGGGGTTTCAGTTATGTTCACGGGCTTGATTTGGCGAGGCAACGCAAAGCGTCGTGACCGGATCATGACAAGTCGCCGTCGGCACCACGGAGAGCGACCTTTTTCGCGCCGGCTGTTTTCGGAGGTGTTGGAAGACCGGCGGCTGCTCACCCTAACCACGGTCGATCTAACGACCGGCTTGTTGGCGGCGGATCTGGCCCAGGCGTTAGTCGGTCCGGGCGTTTCCATCAGCAATGTCAAGTACACGGGAGATAACACTGCTGCCGGCAAGTTCAGCGGCGGCACGTCCGAAGGGCTGGGAGTTGACGCCGGAGTCATGCTAAGCAGTGGAAAGATTTCCAATGCGGCGGGCCCTAATAATTCGGACGGCATTTCGGCGAGTTTTAATCTTCCGGGTGATACGGATTTAGATGGACTGATCTCTGGAGGAGCAACCACTCACGACGCAAGTGTGTTGGAATTTGATTTCGTGGCGACGGGCGGAAGCCTCAGCTTTCAATATGTGTTCGGTTCGGACGAGTACAACGAATTCGTCAACTCATTTAATGACGTCTTCGGATTTTTTCTCAACGGTACAAATGTCGCGCTCATCCCGGGAACGACAACCCCGGTATCGATCAACAACGTGAACAAGGACGTGAATTCAAAGTTCTACCGTAACAATGATTTGAGCGACTTCGGTGGGAAGGCGCCATTTCCGACGCAAGCAGATGGGTTTACTGTCGTGCTGCAGTCTGCCGCCATTGTCAATCCGGGCACAAACCACATCAAGCTCGCGATTGCCGACGCGGGTGATACCGCCTTGGATTCCTGGGTTTTCCTGACAGCCCAGAGCTTTGTGAGCGGTCAAGCCGATGTTGCGATTACCAACACCGACTCTCCGGACCCCGTGCCTCAGGGAGACCCACTGACTTACACGCTCGCGGTGACGAACCACGGCCCGGATAAAGCCACGGCGGTGCTCGTCCAGGACACGCTGCCAGCCAACGTGACGTTCGTCAGTGCGGTAGCTAGCCAAGGAAATATTTTTCAGGCCGGAGGCATTGTTACTGCGACTCCCGGCGACCTTGCCAGCGGGGCCAGCGCTACGATTACGATCACCGTGATCCCCCAACAAATCGGCAAGATAACGAGCACGGCCACGGTCCAGGCCGCTCAAGTGGATTCGATCCCGGAAAATAACACGGCGACCGCGAATACTCTCGTAACCAGGTTCAAAGTGTCCAATGTCAGCTTGCTCGAAGGTAACAGCGGTCTGACGGATTTCGTATTCTCCATTTCACAGATTGCCGGTCACAAGGATACCGCGATCGTTCCCTTTGCAACTGCCAACGGGTTGGCCACGGCTGGCAGTGACTACATTGCTCAGCAGAGCACACTCACTTTTGCTCCCGGAGACACCAAAAAACTCGTAACGGTTCAAGGGTTCGGTGACCGAACGTACGAACCTGACGAAAACTTCTTTTTGATCTTCAATGACACCGTCGATAGCGAAGTCGACAAAGGCGTAGGCACTATTATCAATGACGACGCTGGAGTGTTGATCAACGACCTGACGGTCCTCGAAGGTGATGCCGGCACGAAGGATGCCGTGTTTACGGTCTCACTCGTTGGTCCGTTGCAGCAGACGGCGATCACGATGAACTACAACTCCTCCGACGGAACGGCCAACGCGGTTAGCGATTACCTGGCACGCCACGGTGTCCTTACCTTCATGCCCGGCACGGTAACGCAGACCATCACTATTCCGATCGTCGGAGACAAGCTGAACGAGTTGACCGAAGATTTCTTCGTGACGTTATCCAATTCAGTCAATGCGGATCTAGTTAAGAGTGTTGCCATCGGCACGATTCTCGACAACGATTTACGCCCTAGCTTGTATGTGAGTGATGTTCAAATCACGACGACCGAGGACGGACTTTTGGCCGCGGTCTTTTCCGTGGCTTTGGACGTACCCAGCGGGCTGAACGTGACGGTGCAATATGCCACGGCCGACGGTGTGGCCAAGGCCAACACCGATTATCTGTCCAAGGCTGGCACGGTCAGTTTTCCGCAGGGTTCCATCAAGCAACTGGTCACGGTTCCGGTGTTGGGCAGCGCCGTGTATGGACCTAACGAGAAGTTTTATCTGAATCTCTTCAATCCGGTGAACGCGCTGCTGGCCGACTCGCAAGGCGTGGGCACCATTGTCTTCGCGCCGCCGCCGGCTTCGGAGACGATCGTCGACGATGGGGAAGAGGGATTCACTCAGAGCCTGGCCGGCTGGTCGGCGGCCACCAATCTCACGGCTTACCATTCTGATTACATGATTCATGCGCCGAACAATGGCACCGGCACGGCCACTTGGAAGTTCGCCGGAATCCTTCCCGGTCAGTACCAGGTTCTCGCCCGCTGGATCGCCTTCAGCACTTTCGCCAGCAATGCGCCTTACACGATCTTCGACGGAACGGCCAATCAGGGGACGGTGCGAGTCAATCAGCAACTACTGCCCGCGGGCGATTCGTCCAACGGCGTCGTCTGGCAGAGCTTGGGCACGTTCAACAACACAACCGGAACGCTCAAAGTGCAATTGGGCGACAATGCCAACGGATACGTGATTGCCGACGCGATTCGGATCGTGGCGGATGGCATCGGGGCGCAGGTGCCCGAAATGGATGTTTCCGCCTTCGACACGTCGATTGGCGACGGAGCGTCGGCGCCCCAGTTCGCCGATGGCACGGACTTCGGCACATTGCCCGCCACGACCGGCGCCACGACCCACACCTTTACGATCACGAATACCGGCAACGCAGATTTGCACTTGTCGGGCAGCCCGCACGTGGCGATCAGCGGTGCGGCGGCTCAGGACTTTACGGTTGTCACGCAACCTGCCGATACGGTCGCGCCGGGCCGAACCACCACGTTTCAGATCATGTTCCACCCCAGCGCCGCGGGCGTTCGGCAGGCTTTTATTTCGATCGCTAATGATGATTCGAGCGAATCGAACTATTCGTTCGAGATTGGGGGCACCGGGGCAGATGCTGGGCTGAACGAGTTGATTGTCGATGATTCCTCGTCGAACTTCAGCCTGTCGGGCAATTGGACCAGCGCCGCCAGCGCGTCGGCAGTGCAAGGCGAGTTCCGGTCCGACGCTGCCGGACAAGGCAATGACCACGCGACCTGGACTTTTCCTGGCTTGGCGCCCGGCCACTACCAAGTGTTCACCACTTGGGTGCCTTTTGGCAATCGCGCGACCAATGCGCCTTTCACGGTTTTCAATGGTAGCGACTCGCAAACTGTTTTGGTCAATCAACAGCAATCGCCAGGCGACGATTCGGCAGCAGGGGTCGCTTGGAAGTTGCTCACGACAGTCGAGGTCACCTCCGGCACATTGACGGTCGGCCTGAACAACCAGTCCAACGGGTTTGTGATTGCCGACGCAATCAGAATCGTACGCGTCGATCCGCCCGCTGCCGTTCACAACGCGTCGATGCCTCTGGACGTCAATAACGACCAGATCGTTTCGGCCATGGACGCGTTGGTCGTAATCAACAAGCTGATCGCCCAAAGCGCCAACAGTGCCTCCTCAAGTGCGTCGTCCAGTGCGTCTCCGCTAGTGGCAACGAACGCCACCACCGCTGACAATTCGGCCGCTCAGTATTTTCTTGACGTGAACGACGATACGATAGTCTCGCCGATCGATGCGTTGATTGTGATTAATTTCTTGAACCAGCCCGGGGCATTGGCGAGCTCATCGTCTGTTAGTCTCGCAGCTAGCCCGGCGGCAAGCACATTGACCGCGACCAGTGCGACAGTGCCGGCCGCGAAGAATGAAAACGCTGTGGATCAAGCTATTAGCCAGCTTGATGCCGGATCGCCAGCATCGAGCGGTTCGACGAACGACTTAGCCACGAACCCTGGCACTGTTCCTGCCGGCATTGCGTCGGTGACCGTGGTTGCGCCATCCTCCGGCGCCGCTCCTCTCTTGAGCCAGGCCAACGTTCGTGCCGCATTTTCCGCTTCCGGTTCCAAAAAGAACCTGGGTGAATCCGACTCGGATTCTTTGCTGGGTTGATTGCGGTCGCGCGAACAAACCCATTCCTCAGGTGTCCACCCTGTTGTCGGCCACTTCTCCTGGTCGCTAGAATTGGCTATATCTGAGCGATTCTGGTCGAGCCGTCTGCGTGAAAGCCGGTCTCATGAACACTGCCCGAATGAGCACACCGCAGGTTGAAGCCTGCTCAAGGAATGAACCCGATGCCTACCGCTGCACCGTTTTCGCCGTTGCGAAGCCAAATCGCCGGCATTGCCGTCGAGGACTTGGCGCGTCAGTTCGGCACGCCCACGTATGTTTATGACTCCGCAAAGATCGTCGAGCGGATCGAAGACTTGCGCGCTTTCGACAAAGTGCGGTATGCCCAAAAGGCCTGTTCGAATCTGGCCATTCTGGATCTGATGCGGCGGCGCGGCGTATTGGTCGATGCCGTGAGCGCCGGTGAAATTCGCCGAGCCATGGCCGCTGGATATTCCGTGACGGGCGACCCGCCGCCGATCGTCTATACCGCCGATATTTTCGATCGCGAAGCGCTCGACCTGGTCGTCGAACACGGCATCCACGTCAACTGCGGTTCGCCCGACATGATCGAGCAATTGGGCCGCGTGGCGCCCGGCCGCGAAATCACCTTGCGGCTCAACCCGGGCTTTGGGCACGGCCACAGCCAAAAAACGAATACCGGCGGCGAGCAATCGAAACATGGAATCTGGCACACCGAATTGAACGAGTGTCTGCGGTTGGCCGATCACCACGGCCTCGGCCTGTCGGGGTTGCACATGCACATCGGCTCGGGCACCGATCTGGAACATCTGGCCGAAGTGTGTGGTTCGCTGGAGAAGGCGGCCCTGGAAGTTGGCCGCACGATCACCACGATCAGCGCCGGCGGAGGCCTGCCGATTCCATATCGAGAAGGGCAAAGCTATGTCGATCTGGACGCGTATTACAAGCTGTGGGATGCGACGCGCAAGCGGCTGGAAGACGCGTTCGACCACCGCGTGCGGTTGGAAATCGAGCCAGGTCGCTATCTCGTCGCCGAAAGCGGCTTTCTCGTCACGCAGATTTGCGCCATCAAGCAAATGGGGCGCAACACGTTCTACCTGCTCGATGCCGGATTCAACAATTTGGCCAGGCCCATTCTGTATGGCGCCTATCATCCGATGTCCATCGTTCCGAGCAGCGGCTCAGCAGCCAATCGCCGCGCGATGCACGACGTCGTCGTCGGCGGGCCGCTGTGCGAATCGGGCGACATCTTCACGCAAGAGGAGGGGGGCTTCGTCTGCACGCGGTCGCTGCCCGCGGCCGAAGTGGGCGAATATCTGGTCATCGAATGCGCGGGGGCTTATGGTTTCGTGATGGGATCCAACTACAACAGCAAGCCATTGGCGGCCGAAGTGCTGATCAAAGACGCCAAGCCGCATTTGATTCGACGTCGGCAGACATTCGATGATATCGTGGCCGGCGAGTCGATTCCGGCGGGTTAGGAAGTTCATTGGGGACTACTGAACGCTGGTAGCATTCAGGATTTGCGAAAAATGCCGCCAATATCCGAGCTGCCGCTGCTGAAATCGGTCGATCGCCAGGGGAATTGAAGCGGCAGCGGTTGGCGTTCTGCCGATTTGTTTCTATGATTGGGTGGGTAAACGTTCGTTAGTCTGCGGCATCCCACCGTGGGCCGAAACCATCGACGAGACATCCGAGGAAGTGTTCCATGGCCAAACAGGGCCCTCGCAAAAAGCTGCCAAAAGAACTGGCCGTCATCAATGCCGACAACTGCACCGGCTGTGAGGCCTGTTTGGAAGTCTGCCCGGTCGACTGCATCATCAAGATTCAGCAGTATGATCAGATGCAAAACTTGCAGAGCTGGTGCGAGATCGATCTGGAGCGGTGCGTGGGCTGCGAAGTCTGCGTTCACATACCCGGCAAGAAGACCAATCCCTACGAGCTGAAGGTCTGCCCCTGGGACGCGATCGAAATGGTCGAGACCGAACAGGTCGCCCAGGTCGTAGCCCAAATCGGCGGCCCGCCCAAGTACATCTATGAGAATTGGGATCGCCTGGTCGGCACGGCCCAACATCTGGCCGAGCTGAAAGCCAGCAGCTAGATCCCACGGCGCTCAAGTCTCATTGCTGGGGTGGCCCAGACGACCCGGTCGTCTGGGTTGCGAAGCAACAAGAGGATTGCCATTCGAGAAGGCCATGCCATTCAAGCGGTCGCCTCTTGTCCCTGCGGGACTCAGACAACTTGAAGCAAGTTGTCTGAGCCACCCAAAAACAGCTCGCTAGATCTGGTCGGATTGCGAAGCGCCTGCCAGCTCCGAGAGCGCACCGCGCATGTTTTCGATGCTCTCTTGCGCCAATCGTTCGATGCCGGGCGAGTAGTCGAACACTTCGACGGAAACCCAGTTGCGATAGTCGATCTCGCCGAGCGCGGCAAAGATCGGCACGAAGTCTAGCTCGCCGAAACCGGGGCCTTGCTTGTTCGGATCGTTGGCATGAAAGTGCGCCAGAACTCGCGAGTGCCGGCGAACCAGCTCGGGAATCGACACGGCTTCGCTCGACATGGCTTTGCAATCGAGAATCAAGCGGCAATTAGGGTGGCCGACCCGTTCGATCAGTCGTACCGCGTCGTCGGCCGTATTCAGAAAATTGCCTTCGGCCGGACCAAGCGGTTCGATGCACAAGGTCACGCCGGTTTCTTCCAACACCGGCAAGCTTTCCAGGACAACTTCGGCCGCATAGCCAAAGGCTTGCTCCGGCGTGACGCCAGGGAGAATGTTGCGCTGCTGCGGCGAGCCGAAGATCATCCGCGATCCGCCGACGTCGCGGCACAGGCGAGCCAGTTCCTGTACATACTGGGCCGTGCGGCGCCTGACTGCGGTATCGGGACTGGTGAGATAGTAGCCGGTGGTTTTGGCCAGCAGCCAGTGCAGGCCGACGACTTCCAGACCGTTTTTCTCGGCAAGACGGCAAACCTCGGCCCGTTGTGCGGCGCTAATCTCTCTCGCGTCGGACGCCATGGTGAATGGTGCGATCTCGATGCCCGAGTAGCCACATTCGGCCGCAAAGGCAAATGCCTTCTCGAACGGCCAATCCAAAAACGTCTCGTTGCAGATCGCGAACTTCATGGTGTGGATGCTCTAAAAATGCTTTTGTTTCTTGTGAGCGCGGCTTGGCCCCGGTTTTTTAGGCCCGGGCTTAACATCGGCCAGCTTGCGGCCGTTGGCGGTGCTGGGGGCACTGGTCAACGGCTCAGCCGCTCCGTCGAGCGGATCGCCAGGCTCGATCGTGGCCAAACGGGCGACAACTCGCTCGACGTATTGCTGGGACAACTCGAAACCCAGGTAGCGGCGATCCAGTTTCTTCGCCACGGTCAACGTGGTGCCGCTGCCTGCAAACGGATCGAGCACCAATTCTCCGGGGTTACTGCACGCGCGGATGATGCGCCCCAACAGTTGCTCGGGCATTTGGCAACCGTGCCAGCCGGCCCGTTCCTTGAAGGTTCCGCAGACGCGCGGAAAATACCAGGTGTCTTCGTCGGCCGCGAAGCTCTCGGGAATGTCCTGCGGCCGCAAAATCCAGGTGTCGTCCGGCAGTCGCCCGGCGGGATTGGCTCGCGAGTCGCCATAGACCAATTGCCGCGCGGAAGGAACCCGGATCGTCTTGTCGTTGAACGTGAAATCGTCCGCCTGTTTGACCATGTGAAACAAGTGGGCGTGCGACCGGCTGAACTTGTTTTTACAATTCACGCCAAACGTGTAGTACCAGATGACCCAACTGCGGCATGTCAGTCCGTGCTCGCGCTGAAGCATGACTTTCAGTTCGGCTGCGTACTCGTCGCCGATCGCCAGCCAAAACGTGCCGTTCGGCTTGAGCACGCGCGTCACCTGAGCCGTCCAGTCGCGGCTCCAAGCCAGATAGTTTTCGCTTTCCAGCTTGTCGTGGTAAATGTCGTAGTCGTAGCCAATATTGAACGGCGGATCGGCAAACGCCAGATCCACCACGCCATCGGCAATTTGTTTCAGCCCCGCGATACAATCCTGGTTGTGAACCGTGTCGAAGCTTCGTGCCATGTCTAGTCCCTAGTTCGTCCTTGGATCGCGTCTATTACAAGGTGGTTATCGTAACACGCCACGCGCGAGGTTCAAGCCGATCAAACGCTAGTCGAATTCCAGCACTCGTTGAACGGTCGGCTTCCCGTATTCCGCACCGCCGGTGATGATTTTCAGATTCGGCAGGGGTTGGGTCTCGCCGCTGCCGTGGGTGTGGCCGCAGAGGACCGTGAGCCGATGATCGGGCCGCGCCGCCATGATTTCCAGAAGGGCATCTCCGACTGCCTGGCAGGTGAAGTGGGGCGCCCATTGGTCGTCCGAAATCTGTCCTTCATACCAGCACGCGTCGCGCAGTGGCGGAACGTGCGTCAGCAGCACCACCTCTCGAAACTGTTCGAAGGCCAGCGGCAGGACGCGCCGCACATGGGCGGCCGCCTCGTCACCCAGAGTCTTGAGCTCATCCAAGCGAGCTCGCTTTTTCAAGCCAGATAGCTCGGCAATCAGTTTGTAGTCCTGCATACTGACCATCGAGCGGCCGAAATCGCCGGCGCGGCCGTCGGCCCAGCCATCGTGCCCCACCAGTGCCACATGTTCGCTCAAGGCCGCGAATTCGGATGTCGTCAGATAGTGCAGCCGTGGCCGCTGGCGGCAGAGCTCGGCCACGCGCTGGCGCACTTCCACGATCGAACCGTGGTAGTAATCGTGGTTGCCCAGGACGAAATAGATGGGAGCCGGAATCGCATCGACGATGCGCTCCAGGTAATCGCAGACATTATGAGCTTCGGCGATATCGCCGCCGACGAGCACGGCATCGGCGCCCAACCCGGCCACGGAGATCAGGAACTCGTCAACCTGGAGGGCCAACAGGAAGTTCAGGTGAATATCGGTCAGCCAGGCGATGCGTTTCATCAGTTGGCGTCGCGCTGTTTCTCGCCCAGGCAATACAGCGCCTGGCGGCCGCGAATGAAGATCTGGCCGTTGGAAATGGCCGGCGAGGCCAGTG
>JAYVCO010000142.1:0-4447 GCA_043749935.1 Planctomycetia bacterium | reverse complement strand
GATCGAGCGCGCTGGTTGGTTCGTCGAACATCAAAAGTGCCGGGTCCATCGCCAACGCGCGCGCGATCGCCACACGCTGTTGCTCTCCGCCGGAAAGCTGGCTGGGAAACTGATTGCGGCGGTCGGCCAATCCGACCAGATTCAACATGGCCGCGGCGCGCGACTTCCGATTTTCGCAACCCATCCGAGCGCAGTTGCTGAGCCACATAGCTGACGGTCAAAAAATGCTAGCAGATTGAACTGCTGAAACACGAAGCCAATCCGGCGGTGGAGCAACGTCCGCTGCCGCCAGGACAGGGACATTCGACCGACAGCACCGAGTGCCCGGCGTTTTGATTCACAACAATTCACTCGCGCGGCTTGCTGGTGATTAGCATGGCTCGCGGACGGATTGCGATTTGCCACCGATCGCGGAGTCCCGATCGCTGAAGCGCGTCCGCGGCTTCGGCCGGGGTGAGACAGCCCACCACAGATCGCGCCCAGACGGATGCGATTCGACGGGAAAGGAAAAATCGCCCCAGTAGCACTTGCAGCTTGCCCTGCCAGTTCATGTCTCGGCGATCTTCTCCGATACATAAAACGCCCGAAGGCTTGAGAACTCGGGCAATCTGATCGAATACGCGCTCCGGCGGGTCCCAGTAGTGCAGGCTTTGAAATGAAAAGACGACGTCGAACGAGTTGTCCGTCAATCCTTTCATTTCTGCGGCATCGCCCAAGGTGAAAGTAACACGGTCGGCGACGCCTTCTCGGTGGCTGTTTTCGTTGGCAATCGCGACAAATGCCGCAGAGATATCGATACCCGTCACGCGCACCGCAGGATGCGACTGTGCCAATCGAATGCCGATCCACCCGGGGCCAGGTCCAATCTCCAGGACGTTGACCTGCCGCGCGGGATCGATCTGGCTGGAAAGATAGTCCAGAATCGGCTGGAAGTCGACGTTATACTTGCAAACTTGCGAGTTGTATTCGGCCGCGAAATCCGGCTGCCCCCATACCTGCTTGTCGTGTATCACTCGCTCGGGCGGACGGCGTGAAAAGAAAGCCATTGCAATTACCGGTGATGTTTCGGACCCGTTAACGAATTGTTGCCGATTGAATAGATTCGATTGTGTCGGTGCGCGCATCCAAGTCCATTAAAGCGAGCACAGTCGCATGTCACATTTGCGGTGCGCGGTCCCGCTACTCCGCCAGCCAACCCGAAAGGTCCCGCAGGCAGTGGGTGTAGATTTCATAGTCAAGATGAAATTGGTCGGCCAAACGATAGATGGCACCCTTGAAATTGGGCGTGGCGACGCTTCGTCGCGCGTTGAACCGGCGAACGTTACTCGTAGCGCGCTCTTCGCCCAGCAGATAGGCCACAATCGCGTTGGCCTGCTCGGAAAAAATCGGCCAGCATGAACGCAAGCCGACTGTTTCCGCGAGGTAAAATAGTCCCGGTTCACTCGGATGGAAGATGCAAAAGCTTAGCGCGTCGGCGACCTCATCGTTCGACGCCCCCGGATGGCACAGCAGCGGGTACGCTCGCCCAAAGCCAGTTGCAAAGATCACTGTGTCGATCTTCTCAGGCTCATGCTGGGGGTTGGCGAAGATTGCCGTGCCTCCTGTCAGGCTGATAACGTGCGAGCGCGTGACAACACTGCCCGAGCGAATCGCGGCGACGAGCCCACGGTCGCTGACAGTCATCTTGTCGTGCAGCCCATGCTTCGGGCTTGGCAGCCCGAGCTGGCGAAATCCGCCAATGAGTCCCCGGCGAATAATGCGGAATGAACCCTTGCGAAACCACCATGGCATCCAATCGGGCGAGTCGACGCCCATTTTGTCAACCGGCACGCCCCTCACGACTTGCGGAATGATCCAGGGCGTGGTGCGCACCGAAAGCAACGTCCGCTCAGCAGCGGAACCGACCTTTGGGGCAATGTCGGAGCCGGAGTCGCCAAGGCCAACGAGCAGCACACGCTTGCCTGCAAAACGCGCGGGGCTCTTGAATTCCGACGAGTGCAGCACGTCGAGTCCGGCGGCTCGCGCCTGCGAGCTTAAATCCGGCGGAAGGAGACTCTGCTGCTTGTTGTGCGCTCCGGTCGCAAACACGATACCGCGAAACTCTTGCTCATACTCCTGCCCCTGATCGGTCGACCGCATCTTGACCATCCATGTGCCCGCCGCCGATTTGCGCGCGTCGACAAACGAAGTTCCAAACTTGATCTTGTCCAACAGCCCACGAGACTCGGCAAAGCCCGCGAGATATTCAAGAGCCATTTCGTGGGGAACGAAGCTCGGCCAATCATTGGGCATGGGCATGCCCACATAAGTCGTGAAGCGCGAGGTAACTGTGCGCAGGCCCTCGTAAGCCGAACTGATCGGATTGGAAATGTCCCAAATTCCGCCCACCTGACTATGGCTGTCAATGCCGACGAAATCGACCCCGTGTTTCGCCAGCGCGGCCATGCCCGCGAGCCCGGCGGGACCCGCACCTACCACGAGCATCGGAAGGTTAGCAACAGTCGGCGGAGCTTCTACCGCCGCCGGAGCCGGATCGGGGGTCGCCAGCCATTTCGCGAACACGCTGCGCTTGGGCATCGGATGATTGAACTCTTCGAGACAGGTCTGCGGAACAAATTAGAGCTATGGTCCAGACCTGCCGTCCGGCTAGTACGTCTTACAGTCGTCTGTCGTTTATCCGGCGGAGCGTAGCTGCGGCCTCCAGGGCTCTCTGGGGGAGCCAGCATCCAAGACGAGTGTGGTCATCAGGAAGCCTGCCGTCAAGTATTTGCCCCTAGAGTTATTGAAAGTTTCGGGAGAAACGGCTCATCGGGCAGTGGCTTGTCTCGTGCGACCGGATTTCAACGCGCCACCGCAAATCGTTGGATTTCTGGCTCGCCTCAGAAACCGTAATTCGGTGGATTTTCGGGATTGCTTCCAACACTAGCGTCGACTAGCTCGGTTTAATCAAACAACCGCGACTGTTGGGCATCACGCTGCGCGGCCTGTCTGGTGCAGGGCATGGTTAGGGGGCGGGCCACTTGAAGATCTTCGCCAGGTCGCGCCGCTCGTTCTTCTCGTCCTGGATCAGCCCCGCCAGGTCCCTGCCGTTCTGGTTGTAGCCGCGCTGGTAGACTTGGGTCAGAACCGGCTCAAGCTGCACCTTGAGAAAATCGGCGGTTTCGAGATATGCGGCCAGCGTCTCGTCGGCCAGACGCTCGGCGTCGGCGCGATCCTCGGGGCGATGCGCCTCGGCGAACATTAGCGCGGCGGCGGACGCCGCCACCTTCCTTTCGGCGTATCGGGCCATCAGCCGGTAGCCCTGCATGAAGTCGCTCGCTCGCTGGGCTTCATCCGGATTCGTCTTGACGGTCTTGAGGGCCTCCTGGGCCTCTTTGAATGCCTGCTCGCCGAGTTCGCGCACGCGACGCATGTGGTCCGGCGGAAGTATGTCGAAGCGGCTGCCGCCCTCGCTGGCCCAGATCGCGCTCTGGGTGTAGGGCGGGCGGGTGGCGTCGGCCCCGCTACGGTTCTTGTACTCGCCCGGGTTGCGCGCGGCATACTTGGCGTAATCCTTGACGGAAACCAGGCTGCCGCCGCGCGCCGGCGAGGTCAGCCGGGTGCCCAGGACATCATCCGTCATGTGGCCGTAAGGGATGCGCAGCTCCTTGCGGAAGTAATCCGATCCGTTGTAAACCAGCGCGCTAATCTCGGGGTAAATACGCGCGGAAAGGTCGTAGGCCTTGAGGAAGTGTTCGGCCGCGGGTCGGTCGCCGAACTGCTCTTCGAGCAGCTTGAGCCACGGCTCGTCCGAGTATGGCTCGCCGGTCATGGCGTAATGGGCCAGTGCCTTGCGAAAAAATGGCGAGAGCAGCCGGCCCGAGTGCTCCCAGTACATAAAGCCGCGGAAGTTGGGGATCTTTTTCATCTCCTGCGTGATCTCCCACGCGAAACGCGGCGAGTTGAAGGGGAAGCACTGGATGTTGGCCGGGTAAACCGTGGTCAGCGAGGGCAGGCCGGTCTTCTCGACGTACTCGATCAGCCCCGGGTAGGGCTTGGCGTCGGTGATCTGCTCGCTGTTCCAGGCGTGGTAGTTCAGCCAGGTGTTGTCGTAAACGTCCTGGGGGACGACGTTCTTGATATAGGTGTCGAGCGGCACCTGCCACTGGTGGGCGATCATCAGGGGGTGGCGCCCCGAGCGCTTTATCGCCGGGGCCATCGCCTCGCGGAAAAATGTGCCGCGGTCGCCGGGGAGGGGCTCGCGGATCGGTGAGAAGAAGCCGTCCAGGTCGTCGTAGATTTTCAGCAGCTCGGAGAAGACGGCGTCGATGTAGGCGACCGTCAGCTCGGTGCGCACGCCCAGGTTGGTGGCCGTCTTGTCGCCGCCGTAGCCGACGTTGTGCAGGTCGTTGACGCTGGGCGACACGGGCATCGGCTTGTCCAGCCCGTGGGCCTTGGCGAAGGCCTT
>JAYVCO010000141.1:0-21067 GCA_043749935.1 Planctomycetia bacterium | reverse complement strand
AAAAAAACTCGCGTAAGCGATCGAACTATCGAGCGATGAACGATTCAACGGTGAAGGTGGTGCGGGCGAACTGGATCGAAAAGCTTCCGCCGCTGCGCTTGCTCACTGGCTGGCTGATTCTTTCGGCGGCGATGCTGCTGTTTTTCGTGCCGGCGGCGGCAATCGCCTTTTGGCTGCATGGCCAGCCGGCGATTTTGGCCGCGGCGGTGGCGGCGGCCGTTTGTTGGCTGGGAAGTAGTTTGGCACTGGCGGGCACGGCCGCCGTTGGCCATCGCGGAATCAACGGCCCGCTGTACACCGTGCTGGTGGGCTTGGTTTTCAATTGTGCGCTGCCCTTTGCTGTCGGACTGATTTTGAGTCGAGTCGGCGGGCCATTGGCCGATGCCGGAGTGTTTGGGCTGATCGTGATTTTCTTTCAGTTTGCTTTGTTGGTCGAAACGCTGTTGGCGGTGTGCTTAAACAAGTCGCCTCGCTGATGGCGGCTACTAGTGAGTTCTGACAAAGGGTTCTTGGCGACTTATGGCTGGCGCAATCCTCCATATCAAAGACGCGTACTACTTCGACGTGCCGAAGTTTCTGTGGCGCCACGATTACACGAGCGTCGACCAGGTTCCAGCTTTTCTGCGCGATGCACATCCCCACGCCACGCCCGAAGAGTTTAATGAAGCGCTCGACGGCAAGATTCTGATTTATCCACAGCCATTCGGGACGTTGAAGAACCTCTACGAAAAAGAATCGGGCTTCGCGATTTCGAAGTTCATGATTCTCGAAGTTTTCGTGGCCATCGTCCTGGCCGTGCTGTTTATCCGCTTGGCCCAACGCATGCGGACGGGCAACGTGCCGCGCGGCAAGATGTGGCACTTTCTCGAAGGGATCTTGTTCTACCTGCGCGACGAGGTGGCCATTCCGGCCATCGGGCATCACGATGCCGACCGTTTCGTGCCGCTCTTGTGGACGATGTTCTTCTTTATCCTCGGCTTGAACTTGCTGGGTCTCGTGCCTTGGGCGGGCTCGGCGACGGGCTCGTTTGGCGTAACGTTGGCCCTGGCCGCGGTCACGTTTTGCACGGTCTTGATCGGCGGGATGGCGAAATTTGGCCCGCTCGGCTTCTGGCTCAATCAGATTCCGCACATGGATCTGCCTTGGTACATG
Organism: Planctomycetia bacterium; assembly: GCA_043749935.1. Taxonomy (GTDB): domain Bacteria; phylum Planctomycetota; class Planctomycetia; order Pirellulales; family PALSA-1355; genus PALSA-1355. The sequence continues at coordinate 19,915 of JAYVCO010000141.1, read as the reverse complement.
GCGCCCCTGAAAGTCGGAATCTGGTTCATCGAAGTCGGGGGGATGCTGATTCGCCACGGTGTGTTGGCCATTCGTCTGTTGGCTAATATGGTGGCCGGTCACCTGGTATTGCTGGCGATCATGGGCTTGGCAATCAGCATCGAAGGCGCGCGGAGCAACAATTGGGGAATCATGATGATCATCAGCGTCGTGGGGTCCACTCTGTTTTGCTGTCTGGAGCTGTTTGTCGCGCTGTTGCAGGCCTACGTATTCACGTTTTTATCGGCGTTGTTTATCGGCGCCGCGGTCCATCGTCATTAGAGCCGGGCAAGTGTCCGGTTAAACAAAGTCTTTCGGCATCTTTTTTAGGAGAAAATCCAGTGAGTAAGTTCGCTACTTTCGCTGCGGCGTTTGCCGTGATGTTTTTGACCGCCTCGGTTGCCATGGCCCAAGGCGCAACCCCAACACCGGGCAGTCCCTGGACCTTGATCAATCTTTCCGGCGCGTTCGGCGCGGGCCTGGTTACCATTGGTGCCGCCGCTGGTATCGGCCGCTTGGCTGGTTCTGCGCTCGAGAGCATGGCTCGTCAGCCCGAGGTTGCCGGTTCGATTCAGACGGCCATGATCATTGCCGCCGCTCTGATCGAAGGTTTCACGTTCTATGCCTTGTTCATTTGCTCCACGGGCGTCTAGTTCGAATTCCTGACATCCGACTGAGCAATTGGGGAGAATCGACGTGTTGGCCAAACTAAGTGGTTTGCTGCTGATCGTGGCCGCCTTGGCCTTTGCATCGCAACCTGCTTGCGCGCGTGCAGCCGATGAGGCGCATGGAGCGGCAGGAACTCATGACGGCGCGGCCGCTCATGATGGGGCCCACGAGCACATCGGTGCGGGCAATGCCGGGCTGGGCCTGGAAAAGCCGGAGGAGATCAAATCCGACCTGGCGTTTTTCACGTTCATCGTGTTCTTGCTGTTGTTGGCGATTCTGTGGAAGTTTGCCTGGGGCCCTATCGTGGCGGCCTTGGAGCGACGCGAAGAAAAAATCGCCCACGATATTGCCGAAGCCCAGCGCGCCAACGAAGAAGCCAAGCAATTGCTGACCCAGTACGAGCAGAAGCTGGCCGCGGCGACCAATGAAGTGCGCGAGATGCTGGAACAAGCTCGGCGCGACGCCGAGCATGCCAAGCAGGCCATTCTGGCCGAAGGCAAAGTGGCAGCAGACGCCGAGCGGGTCCGAGCGCTGCACGACATCGAGGTAGCGACCGACCAGGCCTTGGAATCGTTGGCTCACCGCAGTGCGCAGTTGGCCGTCGATCTGGCGGGCAAGATTCTGCAATCGAAGCTCAGCAGCGCCGACCACGCGCGGCTCGTCTCCGAAGCGATGGCTAAGTTTCCCTCCGCAACCCCCAGCTCCAACTAACTTCCCGTCAGGCAAGGCAAGATGATCGATTCGCCCGCCAAAAAGAAGTCCGCACGCATCAATGTTGGCGTCCAACAGGTCGCGATCATTTATGCCAAGGCCTTCTTGGGAGCCACGGAAAAGCTCGGCAAAACAGAGAGCCTGGTCGCGGAGCTGCGCGACTTCGTCGAGACGGTGCTCGATCAGTTTCCGAAGCTCGAGGCCGTGTTTGCTTCGGCGCTGGTATCGCAAGACGAGAAGGTGCAACTGCTGGACAAGGTTTTCGGCTCCAAGCTGTCTCCCTTGTTCCTCGATTTCTTGAAGGTGCTTTCCCACCATGGACGGCTCGACATTTTGCGAGCCATCCAACTGGAAGTTTCCAAACTTTATGACGAACTGCGCGGCCGGGTGCGCGTGCAACTATGCACCGCCACTCCCTTGGAAGCCCGCGATTCAGGCAGCCTGCTCACCTCGCTGCGAAAGCTGCTGGGTGGGGAGCCCGAGCTCGAATCGACGGTCGACCCGGCGTTGATCGGCGGGGTTGTGCTGCGCGTCGGAGATACGGTGTACGATGGCTCGGTGGCCCGGCAGTTAGACCAGGTTCGCGAGCAGATGATTAACAGGAGCGTCCATGAGATTCAGAGCCGACGAGATAGCTTCCGTCTTACAGGCGGAAATTGAACAATACCAATCCCAGATCGACGTCCGAGAAGTCGGTCGCGTGCTCGAGGTCGGCGACGGCATCGCCCGCGTCTACGGGCTCTCGGGCGTAATGTCGGGCGAGATGGTGCAGTTCCCCAACGGCACGACGGGGCTGGCCTTCAACCTTGAGGAAAACTCGGTGGGCGTCATCATTCTCGGTGACTACCTGCAAATCACCGAAGGGGACGAAGTCAAAAGTACCGGTAAGCTGTTGAGCGTGCCGGTGGGCGAGGCCATGATCGGCCGCGTGGTCGATCCGTTGGGCAATCCCCTGGACGGCAAGGGCCCGATCATCACCAGCGAGCGGCGCGACGTCGAAACCATGGCCCCCGGCGTGGCCGAGCGCAAGCCGGTACACGAGCCGCTGCAAACCGGCATCAAGGCCATCGACTCGATGACGCCGATCGGCCGCGGCCAGCGCGAATTGATCATCGGCGACCGCAAGACCGGCAAGACGGCGATCGGCATCGACGCGATCATCAATCAGAAAGACTCGGGCGTTAAATGCTTCTACGTCGCGGTCGGCCAGAAAGAATCGACCGTGGCCGGCGTGATCGAAGTCTTGCGTGCCAAAGGCGCGATGGACTATACGACGGTCATCGTGGCAGGGGCGAGCGATCCGGCCCCGCTGCAATACGTCGCTCCGTATGCCGGCACCTCGATGGCCGAGTACTTCATGTATCGCGGCGAGCACGCATTGATCGTGTACGACGATCTATCGAAACAAGCTACGGCCTATCGCCAGCTCTCACTGTTGATGCGTCGTCCGCCAGGACGCGAAGCCTACCCGGGCGACGTGTTCTATGCCCATAGCCGTCTGCTCGAGCGCTCCGCCAAGTTGAGCGACGCCTTGGGCGCTGGCTCGCTGACATCGCTGCCAATCATCGAAACGCTCGAAGGCGAAGTCTCGGCCTACATTCCGACCAACGTGATTTCGATCACGGACGGTCAGATCTATTTGCAGCCCGACTTGTTCTTCGCTGGTATCCGTCCTGCCATGAACGTGGGTATCTCGGTGTCTCGCGTGGGCGGTGCGGCTCAGATCAAGGCCATGAAGCGGGTGGCCGGCGGTTTGCGTCTAGACCTGGCGTCGTTCCGCGAGTTGGAAGCGTTTGCCCAGTTGGGCACCGACCTGGACCCGGCCACGCAAGCGCGGCTGGATCGTGGTTATCGGATGGTGGAAATCTTGAAGCAGGGTCAGTACGAGCCGCTGAACGTGGTCGACCAGGTGTTGATCATCTTCGCCGGCACGCGCGGCTACATCGACAAGACTCCGCGGACTGAAGTTGCCGCGTGGGAGAAGCAGTTCCTCACGTTCATGCGCGACCAGAAGCCGGAGATTCGCGACAAGATTGCCCAGACGAAGGATCTGGACGATGACGCGATGAAAAAGGTCGGCGCCGCGATTGAAGAGTTTCAACGACAGTACACTGCCAAGCGCGCCGAGACGGCCCGAGTTTAGAGAACGACATTTGTGTGTGGTGACAAGACGTTGATATGAGTTTGAGGTGAGCTCCGAGGCAGAACGGCATTTTCCTCTCAGTGGAGGCCCATGCACGTGAGCGACGCGCCGCGCGAGAATCCCGAATATGTGCCAGAGTTGCCCGGCGATGTGAGAAACTGGGCCATGCTATGCCATCTGGTGGCGTTGTTGGCGATGCCGCTCGGTTTGGGGCACATCGTCGGCCCGCTGGTGGTTTGGCTTTTGAAACGCGACGAGCATCCGTTTATTGACGATCAAGGCAAGGAGTCGCTTAACTTTCAGATTTCGGTCACGATTTACACCCTGTTAATTTCGCCCACCCTCTGCGTGCTGATCGGAATTCCGCTCATCGTGGCATTGTGGATCGCGAACATAGTGCTGATTGTGATTGCCTCACTGAAGGCCAGTGCCGGAGAAGCCTATCGCTATCCGCTGTGCTTGAGGCTGCTGAAGTAGTTGGCTCACGAAACCTGGATCACCTGATTACCAAATCTGCGAGTTGAACGAGAACGATGGCTAAAGCCCGCGCCCTGGATAAACGCCGCAAGAGCATCCGCAACATCCGCAAGATTACGCGGACGATGGAGCTGATCGCGACGGCCCGCTTCAAGAAGGCGATGGATCGCGCGCACGCGGCCACGGCCTATACGCGGCGGATCACGCAATTGGTGTCGGACCTGGCCAATAGCGGGCTGGAAGTGACGCACCCGCTGTTGGAAACTCGCGAAAAGGTCGAACGGGTCGTGCTGCTGGTGTTGACCGCCAACCGTGGGCTGTGCGGCGGTTTCAACTCGAACGTGCAGCGCGCCGGCTTTTTGCGGCATTCCGAATTGCTCAGCCAAGGACTCGATGTGTCGCTCGAGCTCTCCGGCAAACGGGGCATCGCGGCAGCGAAGTTTCGCAATATCCAATACGCCGAATCATTCACGCACTTCGAGGACAAGCCGAGCTTCGAGCAGGTCGAAGTGCTGGCCAATCGTTATTTGACGGCTTACGTCGCCGGCAAGATCGATCGGCTGGACGTCGTCTACATGCGGTTCGAAAACGTCAGCCGCCAAACGGTCGCGGTCGAAACCCTGCTGCCGCTGGGCAACCTGGCCGGTGCGGAGGCCACGGCCGACGCGACGCAAACCCAGTACGAGTTTCTGCCCTCGGCCGAAAGCATTTTGGAAGAGGTCGTGCCGACCAGCTTCAAAGTCAAGCTGTTCAAGTGCTTCCTCGATGCGGCCGTGAGCGAGCAAGTGGCCCGGATGGTGGCCATGAAAGCCGCCACCAAGAGCGCCGGCGATCGGATCAAGCAGCTTTCGATGGCCTACAACCGTGCCCGTCAGTCGCAAATTACCGGCGAGATCATGGAAATCATCGGCGGAGTCGAAGCTTTGAAGAAATAGGAAAAGTGGCTAGTGGTTAGTGGATGGTGGTTAGTAAAGAATTCTAACGCCAACCATCTGGCCGCAGTCCAGCAACATACTAACCCTAATCCCCAACCCCTAATCCCTACCCAATGCCTACTGCCACGAACCACCAACCGACGACTCAAAACATTGGCCACGTGACCCAGGTAATCGGCTCGACATTCGACGTCGAATATCCTGGAGACAAGCTGCCGGCGATTTACAACGCCGTCAAGATCTCGTCGGAACACAAAGGGGTCAAAGTCAACCTGACCGGCGAAGTGCAACAGCACTTGGGGGGCGGTCGCGTGCGGTGCGTCGCCTTGGGCAGCACCGACGGGATGGTTCGCGGGCAAGAGTGCATTGATACCGGTGCTCCGGTGACAGTGCCTGTCGGTCCGGCCACCTTGGGCCGCGTGTTCAACCTGATTGGTGAGCCGGTCGACGGACGTGGTCCGGTGAACGCCGAAGAGCGCTGGTCGATCCATCGCGACGCGCCACCGCTCACCGAATTGTCGACCAAAACCGAACTGTTCGAAACCGGTATCAAAGTCATTGACCTGCTCACGCCGTTCGTTCGCGGTGGCAAGGCCGGCTTGTTCGGCGGTGCCGGGTTGGGCAAGACGGTGATTCTGACCGAGTTGATCGCCCGCATCGCTAGTGCTCACGGCGGATACTCGGTGTTTGCCGGCGTCGGCGAGCGGACCCGCGAGGGAACCGACTTGTGGCTGGAAATGCAAGAGGCCGCCATCGGCGACACGGGTCGCAAAGTGATCGAGCAAACTTGCATGGTGTTCGGCCAGATGAACGAGCCGCCAGGAGCCCGTCTGCGAGTCGCGCTATCGGCCCTGACAATGGCCGAGTATTTCCGCGACACGACCGGTGCCGACACGCTGTTGTTCATCGACAACATTTTCCGCTTCTCCCAGGCGGGCAGCGAAGTGTCGGCTCTGCTGGGCCGCATGCCGAGTGCCGTGGGTTATCAGCCGACCTTGGCCACAGAAATGGGCGCCTTGCAAGAGCGGATCGCCTCGACCAAGAAGGGGGCCATCACCTCGGTGCAGGCCGTGTATGTGCCGGCCGACGACCCGACCGACCCCGCGCCGGCCGCCGCCTTCGGCCAGCTCGACGCCTTTCTTTACCTCGAACGTTCGATCACGGAAAAAGGCATCTATCCGGCGGTCGATCCGCTCGCCTCGTCGAGCCGAATTCTCGATCCGCAGTACGTCGGCGAGCGGCACTATCGGGTGGCTCGCCGCGTGCAAACGACGCTACAGCGCTACCGCGAATTGCAAGACATCATCGCGATTCTCGGCGTCGACGAGCTCAGCGAAGTCGACAAGTTGATCGTCCATCGGGCCCGCCGCATGGAGCGATTCCTCTCGCAGCCGTTCTTGGTGGCCGAAGTCTTCACCGGCAAAAAGGGCGAGATCACCAAGCTGGACGATACGATTCGCAGCTTCGAGGAAATTGCCGACGGCAAATGGGACCACCTGCCGGAAACCGCGTTCATGTACGTGGGCTCGATCGAGCAGGCCGAAGAGCAAGCGAAACGAATGGCCGCGAAAGTCTAATGCGCATTCCTACAAGTTCGTTTCCGCCGCCCTTCTCCCGGGAGCACGAATCCCGCAGGGTTTCGTGCGGACCAGATAATGGCGACACAGGCAAAATGTCCGTGGCACTGCCACTAGGGGAGTAAGTGACGCAAATGGCCCAGTTGCAATGCATCGTGGTAACGCCCGAGTCGACCGTACTAGACGAGCAGGTCGAGTTTGTGGCCTTACCCTTGGATGACGGCGAAATCGGCATCGCTCCCGGCCGCGCCCCGTTGATCGGCCGCTTGGGCTACGGCGAATTGCGGCTGGTCACTGGCGGCAAGACGCAGCGCTACTACGTTGATGGCGGATTCGTACAGATTGCCGCCAATCTCGTCTCGGTTCTGACCAATCGGGCCCTGCCAGCCGAAACCGTCGACGCCCAAGTCGCGGCCGAGCATTTGCGCGAAGCCCGAGCCAAACCCGCCAACAGCGAAGAAACGCTCGTCGCCAGAGAGCGGCTGGAGCGGCAAGCAAGAGCGCAATTGCGTGTGGCCACGCGGGCGCACTAGACAGGCCCGCGCGACCATCACCGCGGTGCAATAGGCTGATTTCGATTCATCGGTTCCCGCCGATCAGCGACCCAGCCCGTTCGGGCATTGCGCTTGCTGATGCTTGCCGATCAGGAAGCCCCGACTATCTTCACCACGCGCACCTACCGGACCGGTGGGAATGCATTCCGTGCTGAGAGTGCCAATCGGGTTCAAAGGCTTGGGCCAGTCGTGCCGAAACTGGTAGCTAGCAACTGGGTACGAATTGCAACCGCGGGTTTTGGAGTTCGGTTTAGAATGAAACGGTGCGGAACCAATTGGGGGTCGGATGGGGCGGCAGAGTTTGGCTTCGAGCTGCCCAAGGTCGAATTAGAAATCACGGTCGGGCCCAGGGAAGCCAAGACCCTGCACGTTCGCAGCGCCGCGTTCTTGGTGGGAGCAGCGGCAGATTGCGATTTGATTTTGGCTGACGCACGTTTTGCCGCAGTCCACTGTTACCTGTTGCTCAAGCGGCGCGAAGTCATCGTCCGGCACCTGGGTTTCGGGCCTGCTTTGAGAGTGTCTGGGCAAGATGTAACGTGGGCGGCACTGTGCGACAACGATCGGCTTCAGACCGGGCCCTACGAGTTTCGCGTTCGCATCGACTGGCCCGAGCAGGTCCCAGCGAGCCGAGACTCTCACGACGAGCCCCCGAGAAGCCCGAAGATCCCTCAACGTCTCCTGAGCGATCTTCGGCGGCAGTTCAATTTGCCCCGCATCCCGCCACGGCAGTAAAGAGCTTTGCCCCGGCTCGGACACACCGAGCCGGGAGATTGATTTGCGGCGCGAGAACGTTCATGTCCTTAGAAACCGCCAACCGTCTTATCGGCCTGATCACGATCGAACCGTTGAGTCGGCAGCAACCGACGGCCGACATTGCGGGCGAACGCGACGCCACGCTTGGGCACTTCATGGTGCACCTGGCCAGTGGCGAATTCGCAGCCGAGCGGGTCTATGAACGAAGGACGTCATTCGCTTTTGACGGATTCGAGCCGGTCGCTGCGCATTTAGCTCCCAACAGGTTTGCATCGGCTTGTGTATCGTTCAAGCCGACGGCGTTGCAAGCGAACCTGCGGAATCTGACCGGCGAATTGGAGCTGGCCCTCGTCCAAGTGCGCCGCAAGATCGCCGCAGCTTCGCAAGTTAGCGTCTAGGCGCCCATTCACGGGTGGACCAACTGCTGATGCACTTGCGTTCGGCTATATCGAACCCGCTTTAGCAGCATTTAACGAGTCTCGTTCGGCCTGCTAGGATAAGCACTCTGGCTTAACCTTGTCGACTTTTCCGATTCAGGCCCTCGCTTGTCGAAATCGCATCTGGTTGTTTTGGGTTTCGCAGGCGCGCTCTTGGCCTGGCTGTTTGGGCCGGCTCTGGTTGGCACGTCCAGTTTCGTGTTCCGCGACGCGGCCCATTATTACCACCCGCTGTTTCAGTTCATTCGCCAGGAATGGGGCTCACTGCGTTTGCCGCTCTGGAATCCTTACGAGAATCTGGGTGTGCCGTTGGTCGGAGAGAACACGTCGAGCGTGTTTTACCCCGGCAAGTTGATCTTCCTGCTGCCGCTAGACTACACGCTGCTCTACAACTGGTACATCGTGGCTCACGTCGCTCTCTCGGCGGCAACGAGCTTTCGCTTGGCACGCCACTGGGGCGCGAGCGTCATGGCCGCGGGCCTGGCCGCCATCTCCTTTGCTTTTTCTGGCAACGTGCTGTTCGGCTATTGCAATGTCGTATTCCTGGTGGGTGCTGCCTGGCTCCCGTTGGCCATTTTGCTGGCAGATCGCACGCTTTCGGAACGCACCCTGCGGCCCACAATACAGTTGGGTTTCGTCCTGTCGCTGATGGTCCTGGGCGGCGATCCACAGATGGCCTACAACGTCGGGCTCCTGGCGGCGCTATATGGGTTGATGCTGTGGCGAGTGCAGCGGAAGGATTTGAAACCGGATTCTAGTCCAGCAAATAACCAGTGGATTTTGCGCTCTGCCGCTTTGCTGGCGATGTCGGGCATCGTTTGCTTGCTGCTTTCCGCCGTGCAAATCTTGCCGACACTAGAGAGCTCGCGCCTGAGTGCTCGGGGCAGTTACGATTCGCCACGGAGCATTTATGAATTCAGCCCGTTTCTGGCAACTGACAGGCCAGGCGTTGCGGCCAACGAAACTCCGACGCCGTGGTACGCCGGACTGTTGAATTCTTCGAACGAGGGGCATCAGCGTCAAATCTACCCGTTCAGTGTCGGTCCGTGGCGAGTCATCGAATTCGTATGGCCTAACGTTAGTGGCCGACAATTCCCGACGAACCGCCGCTGGCTCAATGTTTTGCCCGCGGAAGGCCGAGTGTGGGTGCCTTCGCTCTATATGGGCCTGCTACCGATGTTGCTGGCCGTCGTTAGTTTCAACGTTCGGCGCTCCGCGCCGGTTCAAGTCCGGTGGCTCTCTTGGATAGTCGTTCTAAGCGCACTGGCCAGCCTGGGTGGATATGGGCTGGTCTGGATGGTGCGAGAGATTGCCTGGCAGGGCGGGGCGGATCGATTTGGCATTGGCGACGAAGTGGGTGGGTTGTATTGGCTGATGACGGTGGTGCTGCCCGGCTATGTGTATTTCCGTTACCCGGCCAAGCTCTTGGTGCTGACCAGCCTGGGGCTGAGCACGTTGGCCGCGCGGGGCTGGGATGACGAGAGCCAGCAAACGAGATTTCGCCTGCGACGACTTTTGCTGGTGATTGCCGCGGTCAGTTTGCTGGCCCTGGTTGTGGTAATTGGATTCTGGCCGGTTTTGTTGGCAAGACTCAAAACGATTTCGGCGGATCCGTTGTTCGGCCCATTCGACGCGGACGGCGTCTGGCGAGACATTGTGGGCGGCTTGTCGCAAGCTGCCCTGATCGCGGCCCTGCTGTTGGCGATACTCTGGCGGCGACATTCAGCCTCGAACAATGGGCTGCTTGGCTTGGCTCTTCTGGCGATGACCGCGCTCGACCTGGCGATTGCGCAGCATTGGCTGGTTCCTTATGCACCGGCAAATGTGTGGAAGACCGAACCCGAGGTGGTCAAGGCCTTACAGGTCGAGGCAGGGGGCTATCGCGTCTATCGCGACCCGAATTTGCAACCCGAGATGTGGCGGCGAACGTCATCGGACCAGCGCCAGCTTGAAGGCCTGCGCTGGGACCGCGCCACGCTCTTGCCAAAGTACCATTTGCCGTACCACGTGTCGGTTGTCGAGGCCTCAGGCACGATGGTCCCTTACGATTATCGAGTGCTGTTGGATGTCGCGCGTGAACACGCCGAGCCAAAGAACGCGAGCACTGGCGAGCCGCAGCCGCATGGCTCGATCTTTGATCTCTTGGGAGCGGGTTTTGCCATCGTGCCCGACGGGTCATCGCCGGTCGCCAGCGAGCGAGCGAAAACCGTTCATCGCCCAACGGCACTGCCGCGAGCGTGGATCGTACACCACGTCGAGGTAATGCCGGAATTGGCCATCCACTCGCCCGGGCAACTCAAAACACGCACCGAGCAGGTGCTCTTTCCCGAGGGACAACCACGCGATTGGCGACAAATCGCGGTGGTGGAGATCGACGAGCCCTTGCCAATGGAAATCGCGCCAGGCCCTCCGTCGCCAGACGACCGCTGCCGAATCACGCGGGCTGATCCTCAACATCTGGAAATCGAGGCCCATCTGGCCACGTCGGGCCTACTCGTACTTAGCGATCTTCATTATCCCGGCTGGAAGTTGACCGTGGAAACCGGCGGTCTGCCACGAACCGAGCCGATCCTGCGCACTAATCGCGTGATGCGAGGCGTGCTGCTGCCGGCCGGCGATCATCGCCTGGTTTTTCAATACCAGCCAAGAAGCGTGCTCCTTGGCGGCGCGATTAGCCTGATGACGGTAGTGGGCCTGGCGGTCGCGGTGGTCACCAAGCGCCGGCGCGAGCGACGCAATTCTGGCAACAATCCGCTGCCACTACCCTAGCAGTTCGTTGAAAATGCCATCGTGGCATTTTTCAACCTCGCCAAGTGCAGAGCAAAGCTCCGCACGGCTCGCAAAATAACGACTTGCGTCGCTATTTTGTCATCGCATCCCTGCGATGTCGCAGCCTGTTGAGTAAATCAACAGGCTGTCAGATTTGAAAATTCGCGTCGCCGTGCAACACGTCGCTCTCGGCGCGAATTTTCAGCTTCGGTTTCTCCAGCACCACCGTGGTGTGCGGTTCCAGGCTGCGTGTCAGCCAGACGCTCGAGCCGATCACCGAATGGCGTCCGATCACGGTCTGGCCGCCCAGAACCGTGGCGTTGGCATAGATCACGACATGGTCTTCGATCGTGGGATGTCGCTTCAGCCCTCGCACCAGGTTTCCATCGCCGTCAGTGGCAAAGCTCAACGCGCCCAGCGTGACGCCCTGATAGAGCTTCACGTGGTTGCCGATCTCGCACGTTTCGCCGATTACGACGCCGGTGCCGTGATCGATGAAAAAGTGGCTGCCAATCTTTGCGCCCGGATGAATATCGATGCCGGTCTTCGAGTGGGCCCATTCGGTGATCATCCGAGGAATCAGCGGCACTTCCAATTGATGCAGTGCGTGAGCGAGGCGATAAATCGTCACGGCCTCGAGCCCGGGATAGCAGAAGATCACTTCGTCGAGCGTCTTGACGGCCGGGTCGCCATCGAGCGCGGCTTGCGCGTCCATGGCCAGGATCCGGCGAAGCTCGGGGATTTCTTCCAGGAACAGAATCGCTTTGGCCTGGCCCAGCGCCTCGAAGTCGTGGTCCGGCTGGCAATCGTTCGAGAAGCCGGCGTCGTGGCGGAGCGCGCGAGCAATTTGGGTCGTGAGCTTGTCGTGCAAGCTGTCGATCAAATCGCCCACGTGGTAGGTCACGTTGCCAATGTGCAACCCTTCGCGGCGGCGGTAGCCCGGATAGATGATTTCCTTGAGGTCTTCGGCGGCCTCGATAATCACTTCATAGTTCGGCAGCGGGCAGTGGCCCAAATGGCTGATCGCGCTCAGCTCGGAATAAGTCTCGACGATGCGGTTGGTCAGCTCGGGCAATTGCTCTTTGCGGCGAAGATCGGAGGCCATGGGGGTTCTTTGCTCCTGGCACGCGTGACGCGCCAGCCGGGCGTTTTGCTCGGCCGCGTGCTGCGAGGGGGTAAACTTTGAGAATCTGAAAGCCAGAGGGTGCTCGTCGGAGGGATGTAGCCAGCGGCTACACCGTACAGGAGCAGCGACAACCGCCAGCCATCATGTTTCTGGTGGGGGTCATACGATTCAAAGCACCCTGCGGACGCGCTTTCTCCGACGATTCGGAAAAGAGGCTGGCCCGCTCCCAAGGAATCTCAATGCGCAAAAAATGCCCGACGTGGGGCATCCTAGGCGTCACACCCCGCAAAATCAAGATACCAGGATTAGTCTTCGGACGAGGCACGCCACAGAGTTTAGGCAAATGGACAAAACTCAAGCGTGAACCTAGCAAGCGGCATTTCGCGGCCGCTTGAGGCTAATCAGGGCTCGTTCCCACGGGTTTTTCCACCATCCTCTTTGACAAATTCGACCGATCACCTATTCCTCTTCCTCCTCCTTGAGCACGGCCTTGTCGACAATCTCCTTTTGGACATTGCCGGGCACCAGGTCGTAGTGGCTAAATTCCATCGTGTAACTGCCTTGGCCGCCCGTGAGGCTGGACAGCGAGCGGGCGTAGGTCGTCACCTCCGAAAGTGGAACCACCGCCGTCACGGTTTGCATATCGCCGCCGGCCGCATCCATGCCCAGCACCCGGCCGCGCCGGCCCGACATGTCGCTCGAAATATCACCCAACTTGCTGCCAGGCACGGTGACGTGGACCGTGACGATCGGTTCCAGCAGGCCGGGCTTGGCTTGTTGAAACACATTGCGGAACGCCATGGAACCGGCGGTCTTGAAGGCCGCCTCCGAGCTGTCGACGGGATGGTGCTTGCCGAAGAACACTTCGACTCCCACGTTTTGCACCTGGTAGCCCGCAATGACGCCGCGATCCAACCGTTCCTTGAATCCCTTTTCGACGGCCGGCAAAAAGTTATTCGGAATCGAACCGCCGACGATCGAATCGACCCACAGAAAATTGTGCAGGGGGTCGTAATGATATTCGCGCATGTGCACGAAACGGGCCTTCGTGCAGTACTCGGCCGGGTCCATATTCGCCGGCAGCGGGAACATGCGAATGTGAACTTCGCCGAACTGGCCGCGCCCACCCGATTGCTTCTTGTGCCGATAGCTTCCTTCGGCCGTGGTCTGCAGGGTCTCGCGATACGGAATCTTGGGTTCCTTGGTGTCGACCTCGACCTTATCGCGTCGCTTGAGCCGCTCGCGCACGATCTGCAAGTGCAGCTCGCTCATCCCGTTCATCACCAGTTCGTGCGTCTGCGCGTCGCGGTGCAGTTGGATCGTGCCGTCCTCTTCGACGATCTTGTGGAGCGCGCCCGAGAGCTTGCCTTCATCGCCGCGGCTCTTAGGCGTCACGGCCAGCCCGACCATTGGCGTGGGAAACTTGATAGCCGGCATTTCGAGCTCGCCCAACGACATTCCGGTGTGCAGCTCGTCGACCTTGGCCACCGCCACGATCTCGCCGGCGCCGGCCATGTCGATCGGCTGGGTGTCGTTGGCCTGCACGTTCAGCAGTTGGTGCAGCTTGACCGATTTGCGCGCGCCGGAGACATGCACGTTTTCGTCCTTCTTCACCGTGCCGGAAAAAATGCGCATGAAGCTCAACTTGTGCACGAACGGATCGATGCGGGTCTTGAACACTTGTGCGACCAGCGGCGCCGAGGGATCGGTTTTGATTTGCACCTCGATGCCGGCCTCATTCTTGCCCGACCGCATGACTTTGTCGGGAGACAATGCGCACACGGCGAGCGCATCGAGCAACTCGCTCATGCCGACGCCGGTTCTCGCCGAAACGACCAACACGGGAATCAGGCTGCCGGCCGCGATCGACTCGGGCAAGAGCCTGGCAACTTCTTCCGCCGTAGGCATGGTTCCTTCGAAGTAGCGTTCGGTCGCACCGTCGTCGACTTCGATAATCGCTTCGATCAGCGACTCGTAGACGGATTTCGGATCGACCAGCGCGCCGTCGCTACTGGCCGGAGGCGTCAAGGCGCTGGCAACGCCCTTGAAGCTGGCCCCATGACCGATCGGCACATTGAATGGAATGCATGCCTTGCCGAACAGTTCCTGCACGGTGTGCAACAAATCGGGATAGTCGACGTTCTCGGCATCCATTTTGTTAATGACGATCACCCGTCCCAAGCCGCGCGTGCCGGCTTCGTGAAACACGCGTCGAGTGTTGACACCCAGGCCCGCGTGGGCGTCGATGACGATGGCTGCCGTGTCGGCCGCCTGGAAAGCGCCCAGCACCTGGGCAATGAAGTCGGGATAGCCGGGCGTGTCGATCAGGTTGAAGTGTTTACCGGCATGCGAGAAATGTACGAGCTTCGATTCGATCGAATGATGGTGGACCTTCTCCTCTTCATCAAAGTCGCCGATGCTCGTGCCGTCGTCGACGCTGGCCGGTCGCTTGACGGCACCTGTCGCGGTTAGAATTCGATCGGCGAGCGTGGTCTTTCCGGCCAATCCGTGGCCACAAAAAACAATGTTGCGGATGTCTTCCATCTTGCTGAGCGGCATGCGTTATCCCCTTAGCTAGAGTTGCTCGGACGCGCTCGAGCCAACGCGTCGGTTAGACTCAAAGTTCCCTCATAGAGTGCTCGTCCTATAATGCAACCGGCCAGCCGTAGTTCGGCCAGCCGGGTGATATCTTCGCCTTGCGCTACTCCTCCCGATGCAATGACAGGCAGATCCACCATGCGCCGCATTTCGGTCAGCGCCCCCAGATTCGGTCCGCCCAACATGCCATCGGTATCGATGTCGGTATAAATGATCGCGGCAATCGGCTCGCGCGCAAAACCCTGGGCCAGCTCGACCGCCGAAACCTGGCTCGTCTCGAGCCAACCCTCGGTAGCCACCATCCCAGCTCGGGCGTCGAGACCCAGGGCCAGCCGTCCGGGAAACTTGCGACACATGGTGCGGAACCAGTCCGGCTGTTTCAATGCCAGCGTGCCGATCACGAGCCGATCGAGCCCCAAGTCGAGCCCCTTGGCGATCGTTTGCTCGTCGCGAATTCCGCCGCCCAATTCGCAAACGATGTCGACGGCCGAGCGGATGGCCTGAATGCTGGCCCAGTTTTCGACTCGGCCGCTACGGGCTCCGTCCAAATCCACCAGGTGCAGGAACTGGCCGCCTTCGTCGACCCAGTGGCGGGCCATGGCGGCCGGATCTTCGCCAAACACCGTCTCGCGGTCATAGTCGCCTTGCATCAGGCGCACGCACTTTCCGCCGCGAAGATCGATGGCTGGCCAGATTTGCATGAAATATCTTTCGCCTAAGAGAAGGGCACCTTAAAATATCTCACAGATAATTTGCAGTTGCAAGTAGCGGCGTGACTTCCTTCGCTGCCACTGGAAGCAAAGGCCGTCTCTTGGGTGTTCCAGCATGTGCCAAAGCCGTTCTTGTAGCTCTCGGCGGCGCGTGCTACGATTGTCGGTGGTGAGTATCTCTGCCATGTTCGTGCTGCCGGTGTCCAATTTTCGCTGAGCCTTTAAGAAAGCCCGTTGGGAGCCTACTTACTGGTTCCGGCCGCGTGTATAGCCACCGCTTGCGGTGGATCACACAACCCGGGACCAAGGTTCCCACCTTTATCATGCGGGCTCTCGAAATCGCACCGCCACGGCATTGCGGTGGAGTGCTTGCCACTTTTGTTCGCTCGGTTGCGAGCCAACCGCAAGCGTCGAGCCATGCCTGAGTTGCCATGTCCACAAGCGCTGACAATCTTGATATCACTGCCAGACTTGACATCACTGCCAGGCCTGAAATCACTGCGAAACGCGATCAGTTGCTCAGTTTGATCCGCGGCTATGGCACTTGTGCCGTGGCGTTTTCCGGCGGCATCGACAGCACGGTCGTGGCCAAGGCAGCCCAATTGGCCTTGGGAGAGCGAGCCATCGCGGTCACGGGCACCAGCGCCAGCCTGGCTGCGGGCGAGTTGGAAGAAGCTCGCCAGCTTGCCGAGCTGATTGGCATTCGGCACGAAGTTCTGGCCACCGATGAATTTGCCAATCCCCAGTATGTGCAGAACGCCTCGGACCGTTGCTACCACTGCAAAACCGAGTTGTACACGCAACTCGAAGGACTGGCCGAACGCGTGAACGTGGCGATGGTCTTGAATGGAGCGAATCTCGACGATTTGGGAGACTATCGGCCGGGAATGCAAGCGGCTCGCGAACACCGCGTGGCCAGTCCCCTGGCGGAGTGCGGGTTTCACAAGTCCGACGTTCGAGAACTGGCCGCCCACTGGGGTCTGCCCACTTGGGACAAACCGGCCACACCGTGTTTGAGTAGCCGCGTGGCTTACGGGGAGGAAGTCACGCCCGAGCGGCTGGCAATGATTGATCAGGCGGAACAATTTTTGCGCCAGCAGGGACTGCGAATGCTGCGGGTTCGCTATCACAAAGGCGATCTGGCACGACTCGAAGTGCCGCCGGAAGCTCTTGCGAAACTCTGCGACGTTGAAGTGCGTGAAGCATTAGTGGCCCGATTGAAGGCACTGGGCTTCAAATTCGTGACGCTTGATCTGGAGGGTTTTCGTTCAGGCAGTTTGAATGCTCTGGTAAGCATCAGCAGCCTGAACAGACCCGGTGGTTAGTTGCACTGCTCAAGAAGGATACGTTCATGGCTCAATTGCAAATCTTCGAACTCGTCGACGCATTGGAACCTGGTAAAAAAGCCAAGGCCTTGTTGCTCAAGTGGAATGGCACTAGCTACGTGTCTCGCGGTGGCAAAGCCGTTCTCGTGTTCAGCTTTGCCGGTACCCACGGCGTGTCCGGCGATCGGGGCTACTGCTTTCTCGGCGACTCCGACCGCTGGGAAGTGGTTAGCGGGCTGCTCAACGAAAGTTCGCTGAGTCACTAGCCGGCTTTCGCTGAAATCGTTGATCATCGGCCGCGTTTGCCCGCGCGCGCTACCCAGGTTGCAACCAGATCGGTTGGGCTCCCGCCATAGTTCTTTGCGAACGCCTGGTCAAAGGGCGTGCGCTCCTCGAGCGCGGCAAGCAACGACGAATATCGAGCGCCCGAGGTCATTAGCAACTTAACGTAACTGTAGCTGAGAATGTCGTTATCCTCGGGCGGCAGCTTGCCCGAAAGGAAGCCCCCGGGTTGGTCGTTGGCTTGCATCAAGCGCGCCACCCGGTCATCCCAAGCCTTGACGCGCGGGTCTTTCGAATCGAACTTCGAGGCGACGGATCGAGCGGTCCCTTCGGCGAACCACTGGGGAACCTTGCCGAGACTGGCGATGTAAGCGCCTGCCAATTGCTGGGCCACGAGCCCCGGCGAAGCCTCGTCGCCCGTCAACAAGATGCAGCCATACGCATCAACCCCCGTGTAACGCCAGTGCCCTCGATAGCTGGCCGGAATCTCGCGATGCTCAAGCATTCGGCCCACCTCGCCGTAGTCGTACCGCTTGTCGAATACAAAGAGAGTCACGCCGCCTTTGATAAAAGGCCTGTCTGATGACAGCTTAAACAGCTTGCGCAGCTTCTCGATCTGTTCGTCGACGACGCGAGCAACATCGGCGAGCGATTGCGGCCCAACGGCTCCATAGAGCAAGACATCGGCGGTCTGTTGGCGACTCGGTTGGGTGTCCGGCAGAATGAGATGCCAATTCTTGGCCGCCAGCTCCGACCGGGCCTGGGCCAACTGCTCGTGCGTCGAATTCCGAGCTGCTGCCTGCGCCACGATCTCTTCCAAGGGCAATGCCGGATCGGAGCCGTCGAACTTCGCTTTCGCCGCAATCCATTTTTCGATCGCCAGGATCGCCGGCTCGGGCAATGCCGCGCGCTCGAGCGGCATTTTTGCGCCCGCCTTCCCGCGCAGCTTTTTGATTAACAGGCTCTCGGCCGGCTTGCCCAGCACGATAACAGGGCCGGCGTCCCCGCCTTGGAGCAGCCGATTGAAACTGGCGAGGCTGAAATTGGCCCGGGGATCTTGGTCGCCGTGACACTCATTGCAATTGGCCACTAGGAGCGGCCCCACGTCGCGAGCGAATTGCACTTCTTCTTTGCCGGTGGCAGGTACCACGACGAGCTTGGCGGCGGGCGCCTGTTCCGCTTTGCTCGAGCTGAAACTGACCAGGGGAGCCGCCGAATCCGGCCCGTCGAACTTGGCGCCTTCCTTGATCCAACGCGCGATCAGGCCTTGTTCCTCGTCGCTCAAGCGGGCTCCGCCGCGGGGCATTTCACCGCTTTCGAGCACTTCGATCATTCGACTGCCTTTGGCATCGCCAGGGATGATGACCGCACCCTGTTTCGAGCCCTTACTCAACGAGACGTAGCTGCCCATGCTGAGCTCGCCGCGCGAACGCTGGATATGACAGTTGCCACAACGGGCCACGAGCAGCGGCGCAATCTGCCTGGTGAAGCTGATTGTGTCTTTGGCTTCCGCCGGCACCGGCGCACTCAGTTTGGCGGAAGGAAGCTTGATCCCTTCGGCTTCGAGCTGCTCACGCGCTTTGGCCAGTTGTCGATAGGCCGGAGCGGCCAAGACCCCCAGCTCTCGAGACGGATCGTTGCCCAGTTTATCCAAACTTTCTTGGGCGTCTTTGATCGCTTCGCCGGCTTGGACGAATTTCTTTGAGCGATAAAGATTGCCGGCCTTTTTCAGCGCCGCTTCCGCCGTTCGTACGAGCGTTCGTTGTTCTGAGTTGGGTGCAGCGGCTAGGGCCGTCGTCAAGACACTGAGCGACAACGCCAGAAGCACTGAGAGAGCACGCAAGCCAGCCCGATCGCAACGCGAGAACCACATGCCGCGAATGCCTTTTTGTTTTGCTAAGCTGCGCCAGAGAGGTTCCCGCTGTTGAAAACGGAACCTCAGCAGCGTTGCATTATAAAGGCCCTGGCGCGATGAGCGAGCGGTCAATGCCAGGCTCGTAGCTGGACTAGGCTCGCAACTGGCTCGCCAGGCGGCTGGAGTGGTGCCTGCGAATGATTTTTTTCGGTCCCTGAGCCACCCGCGTCCGCTTGTAGCCATATTCCAAGGCGAACCACTCTGCGTATCGCTCGCGGTCCACATAGCTCGTGTTGCGAGCGTCGACCAGGTGACCCAGTTCGTGGATCAAGATGTTGTTGATGTAGAAATCTCGCACGGCCGCTTCGGTCCACTCAAGTTTCCAGGTTTGCCGAGCTTCTTGCGACCAGACACCACCATACATGCGAGCTTCGTTCACCTGGTTGGGAGTTGGCGGGCAGTGATAAAGCTCGATCAGGTTATCCTCAATCGGGTACAAGTACAGGCACGAGCCCCACTGCATGCCATAACAAGGAAAGCTCTGTTTCTTTCGGGTCATTCGGCTGAGCTGAACGACTTCGAGGTTGGCGAGCATTTCATCGGGGAATTGACTCAGGCGACCGCGAATGTCTTCGGGCGTGAGGATATGTCGAAATCCTGCCCCAGGCCGTTGCACGACAATTTGGTAGCCTTCGTGCTCTTCAGACGGTTCGTGCCAATCCTCGGGGGGGACAAACGGCAGCTTTTGATTCCGCTGGACGCCTCGTCCGCGCTTATACGCCTGCACGCCTGAACGGCGGCCCTTAGAGACGGCAGCCGAGTTGTGCTTTTGCGGTTTTGGAAACCGCCCCCCGAATTTCAACTCGCGGCGTTGCATGGACTCTAGACCTCAAAGGCAATAGTGGCAGCACGAGGTCAATCCTTTGAGGGGCGACTGTTCCAAAATCACCCTGCTGCGTCCGTTCCGTTGGGAGCA
>JAYVCO010000140.1:0-18890 GCA_043749935.1 Planctomycetia bacterium | reverse complement strand
TGGACAGGGGGGGAACTGCCTGCGCCGCTGCGCGGCTGATCGCGACCGGGCGTATCGTTTTCGACGGGCCGGCGACCGTCGCTACACGCCTAAGCCGCTCTCGCGGCTGTACATGCATTTCGCCACGCTCGTGGAAGACTTGTGTAGAGCAATGAGGGCACCGCCCCTGGTACCAACTGTCGAGACGTCGGCACCAGAACCCTCGGACCACGATTTCGCAATAGTGCGTCCTGAGTGAGGAAGCCACGCATGAACGGGGCGAATCGTGTGCTGTATCAGACTTGCGGGTAAGAGTCGCGTCACGCGAAGCGCCGCTAGCAAGGCGCTTACCCCGCTTGGATTCCCGCCCTAGAACCGCTAGGATTCAATAAGTTCTTGCACTCTAGCAGGAATTCGCGCAATCCCGCGTGTTGTTCAGCGGACCCTTGGGACTTACCGCATGTTTGACCGGCTCGGGCGGTTCATCGCGCGGCATTGGGCGCCTGTGGTTGTGGCGTGGGTGCTGCTCGCGGCCTGCCTGCACGTCGTCGCGCCTCGCTGGGACCAGGTCACTCACGACGGCGACTTGGCCTATCTGCCGGCCAACTTTCCGAGTGTCGAGGGCGAACGGCTGATGGCCGAGGCGTTCCCCCAGAACAAAGCCAAGAGCCAAATCGGCATCGTCGTCGAGCGACCCGACGGTCCGCTGACTGCGGACGATCTACAATGGTCCGACGGCCTGACCGAGCGTTTTCGGGCGCGAGAAGCCGATCTGCCAATCCTGGACATCTGGAATCGTCATAGCGAAATTGTCGGCGAGAAGCTCACGAGCCGCATTAGCAAGAACGGGCAGGCAGTAGTGACGCTGCTGCACATTCAAAATGAGTTCATGGCAGTCGGCAACATGAGCCTGTTGGATGAAGTGCAGGCGACGATCACCGAAGCCCGGCGGGAGGCACCCGAGGGTTTGAATGTGGGGCTCACCGGCTCGGCCGCGATTGGCGGAGACATGTTGCGCTCGGCAGCCGAGAGTATTCGCAATACCGAGCGGACCACGATTGCGCTGGTTGTCATTATTCTGCTATTGGTCTACCGCGCGCCGCTCCTGGTACTCGTTCCGCTGGTAACGATCGGCCTGGCTCTGTTCGTGGCGACCGATCTGCTGGCCCTGTTGACGCAGCTCTCCAAAGTGCAGGGTTTTGAATGGTGGAATTTCAAGATCTTCACCACCACGAAGATTTTCATCGTTGTGATCCTGTTCGGCGCCGGAACCGATTTCTGCCTGTTCCTGGTTTCGCGCTATAAAGAAGAGCTCGAACGAGGGCTGGATCGATCGGAAGCTATTTCCGAGGCGGTATCGAAAGTTGGCGAAGCGCTGGTCGGTAGCGCCATGACCACGATCTGCGGACTGGGCACGATGTACTTCGCCGAGTTCGGCAAATTTCGCAATAGCGGGCCCGCCATCGCCTTGTGCCTGGCCGTGACGCTCGTCGCCTGCCTCACGGTGGCTCCGGCCTTGCTGCGCGCCGCGGGCCAAACGGTTTTTTGGCCATTTGGAATCGTGCGGCCCGACGCTGCCCGGCGGATTGGGCGGGATGATGCTGAATTGAGCGGCGGGAATCGCTTTTGGGCCTGGACAGGCGGAGTTATTGTCCGCCACCCGGGTTTGATTCTGGTCACGAGCGTGGCCCTGCTGATCCCGCTGGCATATCAGGGGCTTTCCGTTCAATTGACGTATGACTTTCTCAACGAGCTCGAGAAAAGTTGCCCGAGCGTAGTCGGCACCGATCTGGCGCGGCGGCATTATGCCGCCGGCGAGATGTCGCCCGTCACCGTGTTGGTCATCAAGCAAAATGCCAACTTCGATACGGTCAGGGGAGAACGTCAGATCGCCCGTTTGACGAAACAACTGCACGACTTGCCAGGCATTGAGAGTGTGCGGAGCATGGCCGAGCCCACGGGCGATCCGCCCGGCTATTTCCAGCCGTTTCGCTCGAGCGGCCTGAAAAAGCTGGCGGCTCGCCGCCACAAGATCACCAAGGCCACGTTTTTGACTCAGGTGCCCGAGTTGTCGGGCGACGTGGCACGCTTCGACCTGGTGCTCGATGACGAGCCCTTTTCGGCCGAGGCGATTGGGGTTCTCGACGAAGTCGATGATTATTTGTACGAACTGCGCAACGATCCGCAATCGGCCTGGCATAACGCGAAATTTGCGTTCGTCGGAACGACCGCCGGAATACGCGATTTGAAGCACGTTACCGAGCGCGACCAGACGTTGATCGAGCGACTCGTGGTCATCGCGGTGCTGATGGTGCTCATCGTGCTATTGCGCCGTCCTTTGATCTGCTGTTATTTGATTGTCTCGGTGCTATTCAGCTATTTCGTGACAATTGGCGCCACGGAGCTGTT
This sequence comes from Planctomycetia bacterium, assembly GCA_043749935.1. Lineage (GTDB taxonomy): Bacteria > Planctomycetota > Planctomycetia > Pirellulales > PALSA-1355 > PALSA-1355. The sequence continues at coordinate 16,502 of JAYVCO010000140.1, read as the reverse complement.
TTTCTCCTGGCAGTATGGATCCACGTTTCACGGCTTGGATTGGAAGGTGCCAATCTTCTTGTTCGTGATCCTGATTGCCGTCGGCGAGGACTACAATATCTACCTGGTTACTCGGGTGCTGGAGGAGCAACGACGGCACGGGCCGATCGAGGGCTTGCGGCGGGCCGTGGCCAAGACTGGCGGGATCATCACCAGTTGCGGCGTCATCATGGCCGGAACCTTCATCTCGATGACCACCGGCACGCTGCGCGGAATGATGGAACTGGGTTTTGCCCTCTCGCTGGGCGTGATGCTGGATACCTGTATCGTCCGCCCAATCCTGGTGCCAGCCTTTTTGGCGCTGCTCCAGGGACGCGGCCGGACGACTCCACTTCCGGCGGAAATCGCGTCGCCACCGGCCGATTCCCAGTTTCACGAACAGGCCGCTTCGCGCCGCTGATCCTCGCCCTCCGTGATCTTTCCCTTCCATCAGCGCCCTTGCTTGTGCTTCGAAATCGAACCGCTACACTGATTGCAAGCACCCCATGCACGATTATTGAGCGGTACTGGTGATCGGCCGTTTTGCTCTGGAGCAAAGCAATTCTTTTAAATCCAAATCCAACCGACACTTAAGCACGACCAAGGAGGGCAAGGCCGGCGCCAAGAAAAGGCCGGCACATAATTTGCCTTTTTGCCCGCGACGAGTTGCGCGCAGATTTTTTGCCTTTCCCCTTTTTTGCTAGGAGTTGAGAACCTTGAGTAGCGCACGCCAGGATGCCATTACGGCAGTGACCAATTACAAAGCCAATGGGCAGGCCCTGAATTTTCGGGATACGCCCTCGGCGACGTTGTTCGCCTCGAACGTGTTCAACGACAAAGTCATGAAAGATCGGCTGCCGAAGAGCGCCTATAAGGCTTTGCAGCGGACGATCAAGCAAAACGAGAAGCTCGACGGCACCGTGGCCGACGCCGTGGCTTCGGCCATGAAGGAATGGGCCATCGAAAAGGGGGCCACGCACTACGCCCACGTCTTCTATCCGTTGACCGGATTGACCGCGGAAAAGCACGACAGCTTTCTCTCGCCCACCGAAGACGGCGGCGCTTTGGCCGAATTCTCGGGCAAGGAACTGATCCAGGGCGAGCCAGATGCGTCGAGCTTTCCCTCGGGCGGCATTCGGGCCACGTTCGAGGCGCGCGGTTACACCGCCTGGGATCCGACCAGCCCCGCCTATATCCTGGAAAACCCCAACGGCACCACGCTCTGCATTCCCACGGCATTTTGTTCGTGGACCGGCGAGGCTCTGGATAAGAAAACACCCGTGCTGCGCTCGATGCAGGCGCTCAACAAGCAAGCCCAGCGAATCTTGAAGTTGTTTGGGCATCAAAACCCTAGTCCGGTCACGGCCACGGCTGGCCCCGAGCAGGAATATTTCCTGATCGACCGCAACTTCTATTTTTCGCGGCCCGACCTGATCACCACCGGCCGCACGCTCTATGGCGCCAAGCCGCCCAAGGGTCAGGAATTCGAAGATCATTATTTTGGCGCAATTCCCGAACGGGTGTTGGCCTGCATGTTGGAGACCGAGCGCGAACTTTACAAGCTGGGCGTCCCTGTCAAAACACGGCATAATGAAGTCGCGCCGGCCCAATACGAATTGGCCCCCGTCTACGAGAACGCGAATGTCGCCACCGATCATCAGCAGATGATCATGATCATGTTGCAGCGCGTGGCGCAGAAGTATGGCATGGCCTGCTTGCTGCACGAAAAGCCGTTCGCCGGCATCAATGGCTCGGGCAAGCACGTCAACTGGTCGATGGGTTGCTCGGTTGGCAATCTCTTGGAGCCGGGCGACAACCCGCACGAGAACGCGCAGTTCCTGGTGTTCTGCGCCGCCGTGATTCGAGCCGTCCACATGCACAGCGATTTGCTGCGCGTGACCGTGGCCTTCAGCGGCAACGATCACCGGCTGGGCGCCAACGAAGCTCCCCCGGCCATCATCTCGATCTTCTTGGGCGACCAATTGACCGACGTGTTCGAGCAAGTCGAAAAGGGCGCCGCAACCAGCTCGAAGCAGGCCGGCACGCTGACGATCGGCGTCGACACTTTGCCGCCTCTGCCGAAGCACGCTGGCGACCGCAACCGCACGAGCCCGTTTGCCTTCACTGGCAACAAGTTCGAGTTTCGCGCGGTCGGCTCCAGCCAATCGATTGCCGGTCCGCTGGTCGTGCTCAACACGATCGTCGCCGAGAGCCTGGACTACATCGCCACGGCCTTGGAAAAGGCCACGGGCGGCGATTCGTCCAAGCTCAACGCTGCCGTGCAAAAGGTCTTGCAAGAGGTCATCAAGGAGCACAAGGCGGTCATCTTCAATGGCGACAATTACACCGAGCAATGGCACAGCGAAGCGGCCAAGCGCGGTTTGCCCAACTTGAAGAACACGCTCGAGGCCTTGCCCGTCCTGATCGCGCCCAAAAACGTGGCCGTCTTCGCCAAGTACGGTGTGCTCAGCGAGCGTGAAGTCCACAGCCGCTACGATATTTACGTGGAGCGGTACTGCAAGGACATCAACACGGAAAGTTTGGCCGCGCTCAACATCGCCAAGACGATGATTCTGCCGGCTGCCTATCGCTACCAGGGCGAACTGGCCGCCACGGCCGCCTCGCTCAAGGCAGCCTTGGGTACGACCGTCCACATGGGCACGCTGCAAACGCTTACCCAACTGGTCGGCGAACTTGAAAAGACGATCGGCACGTTGGAAGGGGCCATTGGCCATCACGCGGGTGGCGATCTAATGGCCGAGGCCAAGCATTTCCAGTCCGATGTCATTCCGGCAATGGTCGCCGTTCGCGCGGTTGCCGACAAGCTCGAAACCATCGTGGCTGACGACCTCTGGCCGCTACCGACGTATCGCGAAATCTTGTTTATCAAATAGGCCGTGAAACGGGATCGCTTCTGGCGGTCCTGGAAAGCACGGCAAATGAATCGCACCCGGTCAGGCGTGGCTCGCGAGCGCGCCTGGCCGGGCTCTTTTTTGCGCTTTGTCGGTCCAGTGGCGCGCTCGATCAAGACATTTCCGCGGACCTGTTGCATCGCGCGATTCATCGCTTATGATCACGCTTAGCGGGAAGTTTACTCGCAGTGGATTGACTAACCAGGCTGCGAAACACTAACTATCGGGTGTTTCAGATCGCGAGCCGCTCTCGAGCATCCTCCTTCGTAAAGGTGCTGCTCCCAATCTGTGTGGGTTGTTCGTCGATTTCACGCCGCGTGAAGCCGCGGCAGTTAAGGTTACATCATGGCGGCAAAGGAGAAGGAAATGGTCATGTCTCCCAAAGAAGTATTGGCCCTCTGTCGCGAAAAAGACGTGCGGGCAGTGGACCTCCGGTTCATGGACTTTCCGGGCTTGTGGCAGCACTTCACCATTCCGGTCGGCAAGCTAGAAGAGAGCGTGTTCGACGACGGCCTGGGCTTCGACGGCTCGAGCATTCGCGGTTGGCAAGCGATCAACGAGAGCGACATGCTCGTCGTGCCGCAGCCGGATACGGCTTTTCTGGATCCGTTCACCGAGCTGCCCACGCTCGTAATGATCTGCAACATTCAAGATCCAATTACGCGCGAAGACTATTCGCGCGATCCGCGCAACGTCGCCCGCAAGGCCGTCAATTATTTGAAGAGCACAGGCATTGCCGACACCTGTTTCATCGGACCCGAAGCGGAGTTTTTCATCTTCGACGACGTTCGGTTCGATCAAAACGCCCACGAGGCCTATTACCACGTCGACAGCATCGAAGGCGAATGGAACCGCGGCCGAAAGGAAGGCCCGAATCTGGGCTATAAGCTGCGCTACAAAGAAGGCTACTTTCCCGTGCCGCCGGCCGATCAGCTCATGAACATCCGCAATGAGATGATGCAGACCATGATCGAGAGCGGGTTGGATGTCGAAGCCCAGCACCACGAAGTGGCGACCGGCGGCCAAAGCGAAATCGACCTCCGCTTCGCCGACCTGGTGCGGATGGCCGATAACATGATGATCTACAAGTACATCATCAAGAACGTTGCCCGGCGGCACAATAAAACGGTCACGTTCATGCCCAAGCCGCTCTACGGCGACAACGGATCGGGCATGCACACTCACGTTTCGCTGTGGAAGGGGGGCAATCCGTTGTTCGCCGGCAGTGGATATGCCGGTCTGAGCGAGATGGCCATGCACGCCATCGGCGGCCTGCTCAAACATGCTCCGGCCATTCTGGCATTTTCCAATCCGACGACCAATAGCTACAAGCGGCTAGTGCCGGGCTACGAAGCCCCAGTCAACCTGGCCTATTCGCAGCGCAATCGCTCGGCCAGTTGCCGAATTCCCATGTACAGCCCCAGCCCAAAGGCCAAACGCGTCGAGTTCCGCTGTCCCGACCCAAGCTGCAATCCCTACCTCGCGTTTTCTGCAATTCTGATGGCGGTCATCGACGGCATCCAGAACAAGATCCACCCGGGCGAGCCGCTGGATAAAGACATCTACGATCTGGCCCCGGAAGAATTGGCCGAAGTGCCCAAGACCCCCGGCTCGCTGGAAGAAGCCTTGGCCGCCTTGCGTAACGATCACGAGTTCATGTTGCGCGGCGATGTGTTCACACCCGACGTGATCGACACCTGGATTTGGTACAAGACCGAAAAAGAAGTTGACGCCATGCGCCTGCGGCCGCATCCGTATGAGTTTTGCTTGTACTACGATATCTAAAGTGCTGCATTTTGAAGATGTAGGTTTCGTCTAAAACACGCCTTGAAATAAGGCCTGGCGGACTGAGCGCGATAGCCTGCTCCTTGCAATCCGTGAGTGGTTCTCTACACTCACTTTCTTCAGCCGCATGATCCCCCACGCCTTGTTCACCCAGGAATTCCCATGGCTATCACCAGCGAAACTCTCAAGCGTTTGGGGCAATACGACACGCCCACGATTTGCAACGTGATCGAACTGTTCGAAATTCGGCATCGCGCGCAAGGCTTCATGAGCGGGCAAATCAAGGCGAACTTCCCGGACATGCCGCCGATGGTGGGCTTCGCCAGCACGGCCTCGTTCCGGTCCGGTGCTTTTCCCGCCAAAGGAGATGCATACGGCACGATGGAGCGGCAAGTCGAAGGTTTCGCCGAGCTGCCGGGTCCGGCCGTGGTCGTGTTTCAGGATCTCGACGATCCGGCCGTCGGCGCGACGTTTGGCGAAGTCATGTGCTCCACCTATAAGTCGTTCGGTTCTACCGGCTTGATTACTTCCGGCGGTGGTCGCGATTTGCTGCAAGTCAAGGCGATCGATTACCCCGTCTTCACCGGCTCGACCATCTGCTCGCACGCCTGTTGCCACATCCTGCACATCGGGCTACCAGTCCGAGTCGGCGGCTTGGTTGTCGACCCGGGCGACTTGCTGCACGGCGACGCCAACGGCGTGACGAACATTCCCATCACCATCGCCACTGAAATCGCCGACGTCACGCAAGAATTCATCGACGCCGAAAAAATCGTCCTCGACTACGTTAACGGCCCCGGCAAGAAGACCCCCGCCGGATTGAGTAACGCCCGCAAGGAATACTCCGCCGTAGTCGCCAAACTGACGGTGCGAGTGAATGGAAAAGGAAAGAGCTAGCCCCGACGCAGGGTGGCCCAGACGCCGCTCGCGGCGCCTGGGTGCCGCAGGCACAAGAGGCGTCCCTCTCCATCGGTAATAATTCCGCGCATGTAGTCAAACTGCGAAATGCCAAACCGGAAGATCTACGATTCCGAACTTCACGCCCACTTCGTCACGTTTTCCTGTTTCCACCGTCGCCGACCTCTCGATCACGACCAGGCCAAGCAAATTGTCTTAACCCGCTTGGCCGCCGAGCTGGAAACCCACACCGGCACGTGCGTCGGCTACGTCCTCATGCCAGACCACGTGCATGCAATCGTATGGTTTCCGGCGACGAATCGTCTCAGTGCATTCATGAAGCAGTGGAAACAGCGTAGCTCCGCGGAGATCAAGAAATTGCTGAGGACGTTTCTGACGCAATATGCCGAGACCATTGATGCCGCAGACCCGATTTGGCAGAGGAAGTATTACTCATTCAACCTGTACTCAGCGGAAAAGACGCGCCAAAAGCTTACTTACATGCATGCAAACCCAGTGCGTGCCGGCTTGGCCAAGCGTGCAAACGACTGGCCGTGGAGTTCAGCTCGGTATTATGAGTTTCAGGAGCAGGGGTGCGTGCCGGTTCGGTGGATTGAGTAGTCTTGAATTGAGAATTGGGCCTCTACCACGCGCCGCGGGGTGGCCCAGACGCCGTCTTCGGCGTCTGGGTGCCAACGGCACAAGAGGAGGAGCCTCCCATCTCGGTTGCAACAGTCGCAACTCTGACCACATTCTTTTATCACCCGACTAATGTCACTTCGTCTACCAAGTGTCAGCCTGTCGCGCGACGACAGCGAAGGAAAGCACGGCTATCGATGAAACGAGCATTTGCTCTCACCGCACGGCGCCTCTTGTGCCTGCGGCACCCAGACGCCTGCGGCGTCTGGGCCACCCAACTCCTGCTCGACCAATCACGAACCTAGCATCGCGGCAATGCGCTCGCGGCTGACGGGCTCGATGATGCCGCGCTCGCAGATGATCGCCTGGATCAGCCGGGCGGGGGTCACGTCGAACGCGGGGTTATAGACTTGGATGCCGTCGGGCGCGGTCTGCTTGCCGAACGAGTGCGTGATCTCGCGCGGGTCGCGCTGTTCGATCGGAATCTGGTCGCCGTCGGCCAGCGAAAAGTCGAATGTGCTCGTGGGGGCGGCCACGTAGAAGGGAATGTCGTGAGCCGCGGCCAAAAGCGCCACTCCGTAGGTGCCGATCTTGTTGGCTGTGTCACCGTTGGCGGCAATCCGGTCGGCGCCGGTCACCACGGCTTGCACGCGACCCTCGCGCATCACCTGGGCCGCCATCGAATCGCAAATCAGTGTCACCTCGATCCCGCGCTGTTGAAGCTCCCAGGCGGTCAGCCGCGCTCCCTGCAACAGTGGGCGAGTTTCGTCCGCATACACATGGATTTGCTTGCCAGACTCTTGCGCCGCGAAGAACAACGCCAAGGCCGTGCCATAGTCGGCAGTCGCCAGCCCGCCGGCGTTGCAATGCGTTAACACGCCCTGGCCATTGGACAAAAGCGCGGCACCATGGCGGCCAATCTCGCGGCAACAATGGCGATCTTCTTCCTCAATGCCACGGGCCTCGGCCAACAATGCCGCTAGGATCGCCGCGGGCGCCGCGCTGCCGCGCAGCGATTCCGCACGCTGTCGCATGCGGTCCAAGGCCCAAAACAGGTTGACCGCCGTCGGTCGGCTGGTCGCCAGGTAGGAAGTGATTTTTTCGAGCCGAGCAAAAAAACGAGTTTCGTCGTCGGACATGGCCGATTGCAATCCCACGCACACGCCATACGCGGCCGCGATGCCGATGGCCGGCGCTCCGCGAACCCGCAGCGACCTGATGGCCTCCCAGACGGACTCCACGTTGCGACACTCGATGTACCGCAGTTCCAACGGCAGCAACGTTTGATCGATCAGCGTCAGCCAGCCCTCGGTCTGCCCGACCCAAGACAAGGTGGCCGGGCCCTGTTTGGAAACGCCGCTTGTGGAAACGTGAGTGGTCATGGCAACGGTTCTTCCTAAACGTCAAACCGGCTATTCCACTTCAGTCCAAACGTCTTGGCCACGGCCTGATTCGTCACCTCGCCCGCCATGATGTTGATGCTACGGGCCACCGGGCGCAGTTCGGCCGCTGCTTTTTCGATGCCGTGGTTCGCAATCTGCAAGGCCCAAGGGAGCGTGACGTTGCACAGCGCGTAGGTACTGGTGCGACCGACCGCCCCAGGCATGTTTGTCACACAATAGTGCAGCACTTCGTCGACAATAAACGTCGGTTCGCTGTGCGTCGTGGGGTGGCTCGTCTCGACGCAGCCACCCTGATCGATCGCGACGTCGATGATCAGGCTGCCCGGCTTCATTAGCGCCAGGTCACTCCGTTCGATCAGCCGCGGCGCTTTGGCCCCGGGAATCAAGACGGCCCCGATCACCAGATCGGCCCGTTCGAGTTGTTCGCGGATGGTGTGGCGGTCGCTAAACAGCACGTCGACGTTGGCCGGCATGATGTCGTCGAGATAGCGCAGCCGGTCCATGTTGATGTCCAGCACGCAGATATCCGCGCCAAATCCGGCCGCCACTTTCGCCGCGTTCGCGCCGACGATTCCGCCGCCCAAAATCGTGATGTGGGCCGGCGCCACCCCCGGCACGCCTCCCAACAGAATCCCGCGTCCCATCTGTGGCCGTTCGAGATACTTGGCACCTTCCTGAATGCTCATCCGCCCGGCCACCTCGCTCATGGGCGTCAACAAAGGCAGCCGTCCCTGGTCGTCGCGCAAAGTCTCGTAGGCCGCCGCCGTGACGCCCGACTTCAACACCGCTTCGGTCAGTTGCAAGTCGGCAGCGAAATGAAAATAGGTGAAGATGATCTGTTTGGGGTGCAATAGCGGCCATTCCTCGGGCAATGGCTCCTTGACTTTCAGTACCAGATCGGCGCGTGCGAATACTTCGGTCGCCGAGACCATTTCGGCCCCGCTCGCCAGATAAGCCTGGTCCGTGAGCCCGGAACCCAGCCCGGCTCCCTCTTCAACCAATACCCGATGGCCAGAGCGCACCATTTCCTCGACACCCACGGGCAAGATTGCCACGCGATACTCATCGCGCTTGATTTCTCTGGGGACACCGACAATCACAATCGACCTCAATGAAACAGAATTACCTCCCTCGCCCTCTGGGAGAGGGTCGGGGTGAGGGCTGATGACCTTGAACCTTTAGTATTTCAGAATGCACCACAGCGCCCGAAATCCGTCGCGCCAGCCGATCTTTTTTCCTTGGGCATAAGTTCGGCCGGAATAGCTGATGGGTCGTTCGTAAATCCGAATGCCAGGAATCCGCGCGACTTTGGCCGTCAGTTCCGGTTCGATGCCAAATCGTTTTTCTTGCAACGTGGGCGCGATTTGCTGGATGATTTCGCGGCGAAAGACTTTGTAGCAAGTTTCGATATCCGAAAGATTCAGATTCGTGAATACGTTCGAGACCAGTGTGAGAAACTTGTTGCCGGCCGAATGCCAGAAGTAGAGCACCCGCTGATTATCGCCCTTGAACCGGCTGCCGAAGACCACGTCGGCGGCGCCTTCCACGATCGGCTGGATCAATCGCGAATACTCGCTCGGATCGTACTCCAAATCGGCATCCTGCACGAGTACGACGTCGCCGCGGACCCGGGCGAAGCCACTCTTTAGTGCCGCGCCCTTGCCCTGGTTCATGTCGTGCAGGATCAAGGTAATGTCGCGATCGGTTTGGAATTTTTCCAGCACCGCGCACGAGCCATCGGTGCTGCCGTCGTCGACCAGGATGATTTCCACGGGGATTCCACAGGCACGCACGCGCCCGATGATTTCCTCGATCGTGCGAACTTCGTTGAATACCGGCATCACGACCGAGAGCAAGAAGTTCGCCGGCAACTGGTAGATGCCCAGCCGGCGACAAACGGTTACGCCCAGCAACTTCTCGGCCAGAGTGATCCGTTCGCGGGCTTCAGAGCCGTTTTCACCGGACGATTGATGCGCCTGAGTGATTGCGCTTAGTAGTTGCGCGCGCTCGAGCGCCGATAGGCCGTCTTCGCTGGCGGCACCAATCACGCTTTTTTCGCTGGTGGACATCACTTCATCGTACGCAATATTGCGCAGGCGATTCAAGTACGGTTGGCCGTGCAAGAGAACACCGGCGAGCTTCTATCACGCGAATTCTTCGAGTGTTTTGAGCTCCTGCTCGCCCCGTTGGTCCTGCTGGCATGCGATTACGGGAGCAAGTTCGCGGCAATTTTCAAGTAGCTATTTGCCGAGAAAAAAATCGTGGCGGATTGTTGCTTGACATTTCCGGCGCTCATCTCAAAATGTGCTTCAGCTTGAGTGTGGCAATCCGAAACGAATTCAATCGACATCGAACTCTCGGTGTTGTCGCTGACCTGGCACGCCGGTCCAAAAGGTCAGCCATAAATGGCGGGCTCGTAGCACTAAAAAATGTAGTGCTGCGCGCCCGTGGATTCGCGATCGTTGTGCCTCGAGCTCTGTGGCTAGTGTGCTGGAGCATGATATTAAGTAGCTTGGGGGGCGGCGACTGCACGGATCGATAGTCGACGGCCCTGGTCGTGGCTCGGAGGCCCCCCCTAGGTATTTTTAGCCCAGTGTGCAGGCTCAACCATTTGGCGGTTAGGCTGCCTTAGCGCCCTCCCGCGGAGCGGGCGCGGTAAAATCGGGACTGGCCGCTCGTGCGTCGCTAGGGCCGGTTGTGGCGCGGTTCCTCAGTGTTCATCGCCCCGCCGTTGTCCTATCCAGCACCTCTCAGAGCTTGTTTACTGACGATTGTCTACACATGCCGCGCTCGCTCATCGCTTTGGGTTCCAATTTGGGAGAACGATCGGCCACGCTAGACCGGGCGGTCGGGTTGATTGCCGGCCTCCCGCGATCGAAGATTCTCGCGCGGAGCCGTTGGCACGAAACGGCGCCCGTCGGCGGTCCGTCGGGCCAACAAGCTTTTTTGAACGGTGCCGTGTTGTTGGAAACGGATTTGGCGCCGCTGCCCCTGCTCGAGGCGCTGCGGGCAGTCGAGTACACGCTCGGGCGTGTCCGCGACCAGCGCTGGGGAGCGCGCACGATCGATCTGGATCTATTACTCTACGATCAGCAGGTGATTGAGACGCCCGCGTTAAGTGTTCCTCACCCGCGCATGGCTTTTCGGCGGTTCGTGTTGCAGGGTGCCGTGGAAGTCGCGCCCGATTGGATGCACCCCACGATCGGCTGGACTCTGCAAGCACTATTGACTCATCTGGGCACCGCCGCGGCGTATGTCGCTCTGTTGGGAATGCCTCACAGCGGGAAAGCCGCCCTGGCCGCTTCGCTAGCAAAGCACTTCCGTGGCCGCTTTCTGGCCGATCCAGTCCCTTCAGGCGTCTCGCAGGGCCATCTCGATCCACCTAGCCATGACTCCCAGCGCCAGATACAATTCCTCGACATTCGCTCGAGATTGCTCGATGTCCAGCAATGGCAGGAACGCCAAACTCTGGCGGTGAGCGATTTTTATTTTGACCAAAGCCTGGCCTATGCCCGGCTCGAGTTGGACGCCCCAGCGAGCGACACCTTTTCCGCCGCCTGGCAAGCGGCCCGGAACCTTGTGGTACCGCCCAAATTGTTAGTCGTCCTCGATCAGCCCTTCGGCACGTTGCCAGCACCAGCTTCCGAACCATTACGAGCGGAGTTGCTGCGATTGGCCGCGCGGCCGGGTATAGGGCCCGTGCTCTATGTCGGGAATGAAAATGCTGCCAGCCAATTCGAGGAAATAGTCGCGGCCGTTGAAGCTATGAATGAAGTGGGCCATGACCTGGCATGAGCAACACCCCAAAAAATCTCCAGCCGCAGTTGGTTAGTTTCGCCGCCGATTTGCTTCGCGCCGTGGCCGAGGCCCGTCGCGCCGGCCAATCGATCGGGCTGGTACCCACGATGGGCGCGCTGCACGAAGGTCACTTGAGCCTGGTCGATGCCTCGCGGCACGCGTGCGGCTTCACCGTGGTTTCGATCTTCGTCAATCCGACGCAGTTCGGCCCGGGCGAGGATTTCTCGCGCTATCCGCGCACGCTCGAAGCCGACTTGAAACTGCTCACTGGCCACGGAGTGGCACTTGTTTATGCTCCATCGAACGATTCGATTTATCGCGAGCGGCACGCAACCTACGTCGAGATGGGCGGAGCGGCGGTGCCGCTCGAAGGACAATTCCGGCCGGGTCATTTTCGCGGCGTGGCCACGATCGTGTTGAAGCTGTTCAATCTCGTGCAACCCGACCATGCTTTTTTCGGTCGCAAGGATTATCAACAGTCGCTCGTCGTGCGGCGGATGGTCGAGGATCTCGACTTGCCGATCCACGTCGAGATCTGCCCGACAGTGCGCGAACCCGACGGGCTGGCCTTGAGCTCGCGCAACCGATTTCTCTCGCCCGACGAACGCCGAAGGGCCTTGGCTATTTCTCAAAGCTTGCGGTCGGCTCGCCAATCGATCGAACAAGGCACGACCGACGGCGCGGCGATTACTGCCCAGATGCAACTATTGCTACACGCCCAAGATTTGAAGATTGATTACGCCTTGCTGGCCGATCCCGAAACGCTTGAACCGATCGCGACGGTCAGCGGGCCCGTCGTGGCGATCGTGGCCGCCCGCGTGGGCCCAACGCGCTTGATCGATAACGAGCTCATAGGATAATGGACAACTCAAAATAACTTCGCCCACAAACACCTCTCCCTCTGGGAGAGGGCAGGGTGAGGGAAATCAAGAGTGCGTCGGACGGAGGAACCCGGCCCCTAGGTAAACGTGAACCATGCTGCAAACCTTGGTCTTGATTCCGCGTCAAATCGCGGGCATTGACGTATTCGGCTTTGGCTGGTTGTTTGGCCTGTGGGCAATCGCCTCCATCATCGTGCTTGGCCGATCGGCGTGGCGGCATGGCTGGAGCGCCGAAACGCGCAGCTACCTGCCTGTGCTCGCCGTGATTGGCGGGGCGATTGCCTTCGTGTTGCCGCATTTGGTCGAGCCAGAAGGCTTGCCGATTCGCGGCTACGGCGTGATGCTGCTGGTGGCGGTGATCGGCGGCGTCGGCTTGTCGATCATTCGGGCCCGGCAGCGTGGCGTCGATCCCGAAATCATCCTCTCGCTGGCTACCTGGTTTTTCATTTCCGGAATCCTCGGGGCCCGGGTGTTCTACATCATCGAATACTGGGACAAGTTCCAGAAGCCGACGCTGGGCCAAACTATTGCCGCGATGATCAACCTGACCCAAGGCGGCCTGGTCGTGTATGGCTCGCTGTTGGCCGGCGGATTGTCGCTCGTGATCTTCGTCTACAAAAACAAGTTGCCGGGCCTGGCGCTGGCTGATCTGATTGCTCCCGGCGTGGTGATTGGCGTGGGACTCGGGCGCATCGGCTGCTTCTTGAACGGCTGTTGCTATGGTGGCATTTCCGATCTGCCCTGGGCCGTGCAATTTCCGCCGGGCAGCCCGGCTTATATCGATCAGGTGCAAAGCGGCAAGCTTTTTCTACACGGCCTCGTACTCAAGGGCACTGGCGACGACCCGGCGATCATCGACGAGGTTGAGCCCGACTCGTCGGCCGCGCGGCAGGGATTGAAAGCCGGCGATCGGGTGACCGAGATCAATGGCCGGAAAATCGAATCGGTCGAAGACGCTCAGTTGTCTTTGATGAGAATCTACGGCGCCGGCACGCCGCTGGCGATCGAAGTCGCCGGCCAGGACCAACCGCATCGCTGGACGCTCGCCGGCGATTTGCCGCGCAGTCGGCCCGTCCACCCCACGCAACTCTACAGCCTCCTCGACGCCCTGCTGCTGTGCTGCTTCCTGTTGGCGTTCGAGCCGTACAAACGTCGCCAAGGAGAGCTGACGGCCCTGGTGCTGACCATCCATCCGATTTCCCGCTTCCTGTTAGAAATCATCCGCGTCGACGAAGCCGCCGTATTCAACACCGGCATGAGCATTTCCCAAAACATCAGCATCGCCATCTTCGCCGGCGGAATCCTATTGTGGATTTATCTGTTTTGGAGCCGCCCGCGGGCCACTGCATGGCCGCAGCGATTGGCGTTAGCGAGTTGAGCTGCCACAAGGCGATCAGCGTTGTCTCCCGTCTCTCAATCCCCAATCCCCAGCCCCCAACCCCTACTCCTGGTTTGACATTACCCCTCTGGCCCCCAACAATGGCCTAAGAACCATTGAACCCGTCAGCGGTTTGGCCGTACTCCTGTACAGGTAGCCATTTGGGCTCACCGTGGAACTTTCGGCCGGCTTTTGGCGTCCAAGTTTGTGGAGCGGGCGAGTGAAGGACGACGCTCAAACGATCGACAAGCAACTCATCGACAGGGCTTTGGGCGGCGAACAGGCCGCGTTCGGCCAATTGGTCACGAAATATCAGGACCGTTTGTACAACACGCTGGTCCACGTGGTCGGTTCGACCGATACGGCTTACGACGTGGTGCAAGACGCCTTCGTGCAGGCCTACGTGAAGCTCGAAACCTTCGAGCGCGCGAGTGCCTTTTACACTTGGCTCTACCGGATTGCCTTTAACCTGGCGATGACTCGGCGGCGGCGCGAAAAGCCGACCGTCTCGGTCGAACAAGCCCGCGAAGCCTTGGGTCACGAACCGCTAGACCACGGCGACCCGCCGGAGGCCCGGATGGAACAAGCAGAACGCGCCTGCCAGGTGCAAGCGGCGCTAGCCGCCTTGAGTGACGAGCACCGCACGATCCTGGTGCTGCGCGAAATCGACGGCTGTGCGTACGAACAGATTGCTGAAATCCTGAACCTGCCGATCGGCACCATCCGCAGCCGGCTGTATCGGGCCCGCTTGCAATTACGAGATCAGTTGCAGGGCGTGCTCCAAGAAGACGAAGTAACCCCGAGAGTGCGAGTCGAACCCAGTTAGAGCCATGACACCAGACAACCGCGAAGAACTAGTGAGCGCCTACATCGACGACGAACTGTCGCCCGACGAGCGCGTGCGGGTCGAACAGTGGCTCGCCGAAAGCGCCGAGCTGCGACAGTTTCACGACGAGCTGCGCGCGGTACGCGCCCGTTTGCAGGCTGTACCTCGTCATTCATTGAATCGCGACCTGGCCAGCCGGGTCATTCGCCAGGCCGAGCAAACCGTCCTCAAAGGCCAGGAGCCGTCGCCCGCGGCCGATATTTTGCCGGGCACCATTGTGCGTCAGTGGTGGTCGCAGGGTCGCGGCTGGCGGCGCGTCGTGTGGCCCGTGGCGGCCATCGCCGCGGCGCTCTTGATCGCGTTTTTCGATACGAGTCAAAAGCCGGCCGAACGCCAAGTGGCCCAGCATGCCCCGCGCGGCGAAAGCTCGATCGGCGCTCAGGGAGGTGCGGCATCACAAGCCGACAAGCCAGAACTGCTTGCCAAGAAGCGCAAGGACGCCCCGGAAAGCGATCTCGCCGCGAGCCCTGCCGCCAATTCGGCTGAGGAGTCGGATACGAAGGAAACCCGCGACATGCCCGCGACGAGCGCCACGTCGCGTTATTCCGCACAAGCCAAAACGCCATCGGCCGCCGCGATGCGGGCGAAACCAGCCGAGGCCGCCGTGGGATCGTTGGCGGAGAAAGGTGGTGCTCGCGGCGTGCTGAACGCTATTGACGCTGAAGCGGACTCCGACGAACTGGTCGAGATCGAAGTGAAACCGGTCTTTGTCGAGGAGAAGCAACTCGAAAAATCGCTCGACGCCAAGAAGATCGCCTGGATGCGCGTCGAAAATCAGCAGGCCGCCAATGCCGAGCCACCCTCGAAAGAGCTTCCCGGTTCCCCGCCGCCCGGCACGAAACCCGCCAATCCGAAAGTTGCCAGCCCCGAGCAACAGAAAAAGAATGTTGTCCAAGAATCGCAATCTACCGAGATGTCGCCGCAATACTTCGTAACGCTCACGCCCGCGCAACTCGACCAGATCACCGACGAGTTTTCGCAAGATCGTGCTCGCGTGGTCCGCGTTCGCCGCGGCGTGGCGCAGCAAGGGATCGCCAACAACGCGCAAACCAATAGAGCCCAAACCAACAAGCAGAACGTCGCACAAAAAGACAAGCTCGAGCAGGCCGCCCAATCGAACGTGATGATTCGCCTGGTCCCCGTGGCGGATTCGCCCGAGAGGGACGAGGCTAAGCCGTAGTGTTGCGCCCGTTGTGTATTCCGCCGCCTGTGCGGTACACTTGGCATCAAGCTTGGCCCTATTATGTTGGCTTATCTGTCGTCTTCCAGTTCCCCCGAGGAATACCTCATGTCGGTTACGATACGCATGCGACCCAACGGCCCCTTTTTGGTCGAAGGGCCGGTGACGATTGTCGATCAGAATGGAAACGTTTTTCCGACCAATCCAGACAAGCCGTCGGTGGCTTTGTGCCGCTGTGGGCAATCGAGCCGAAAGCCTTTCTGCGATGGCACTCACAACAAGTGTGGGTTCGCATCGGCCGAATTGGCTCCGCCGCCGAGTGCGTGAACTGAAGCTCGCTGTGCCGAATTTCGTCGCGAACGCGGGCACTGGGGAATCGACAAGTTTTCCCCAATCGATTCCGCATGTCTCGGCCGACGCAACTGGCCGTGAAAGTCTGGCACGCATATCGGTTATGACGCGCGACGCGCGGTCATTTTTGCCACGCGCGGTCTGGCGCTGCTAGTCGCGCTTCCGTGCTGTGTTAGAATCGCGCCGGTGGCTGGCAGCAGGCCGGCCTTTCTCTTTCGCGACTTCCCAATAACCGGTGACACGAACGCATGGACTCCGCGCTTATCGATCAAACGTCGGAAACGTTTCTGGGCCAATGGAAGCGGCTGGTCAGCACGACGAATTGGGAAAAGGGTCAGATCATCTTCGAGTGGCGCGAGGCTCTGCGCGACACC
>JAYVCO010000139.1:0-15173 GCA_043749935.1 Planctomycetia bacterium | reverse complement strand
CTGGAAACGCTGCTCAACGGACCGACTTTTCTAGGTGGTTTCTTGAGAGGCCGGTTTATTTCCGAGCTACCTACCGACGACACACGCCGGCAGCCCTATCAGATTCACCTGGAGCTCAAGCTGCGAGAACAAGTTCTCAACGGCTCCGCCACCGCGATCACGGCCCCCAGCGTCCGGGGCGCTTTTGCGATCACGCTTTGGGTGGAGTTGAAGCGTGAGGCGGAGAAGCCGTAGGGAAACTTTTTTGCGACCTTTCCCCGCCCTATAATGGCCCTCGACTTCATTGCTAACCCTGGAGAGAAATCATGGGTGGTCTAGGTCCGATTGAAATGATGGTGATTGCACCCATAGCCGTTTTCTGGCTGCTTCCTCCGATCGCGTCTGCCGTCTTTCTGTGGATGTGCTACAAGGGTCGATTCTCCACGCCGAAAGCCTGTCCGAAATGTGGCGCGGATCTTCGCGGGCCGTCTCCTCCGGCCCTATAATGTCGATATGAGCGAAGGCCGCTTGCCACATATCGAAATATCCCTCGCGGGAATCAAAGACCAGCGATCCCTGCATGAACATCTAAAACAGTCCTTTGACTTCTCCGATATGTACGGGCGAAATTGGGCAGCGTTCTGGGACTCCATTACAGGCTTGGTTGAGATGCCAGAGCGAATTACCTTTACGCACTGGGCCGATCTTGCATCTGCGCTCCCAGATGACGCAAAGAAGCTTCGTGAATGCTTGGCGGAACTGAACAGCCAATTGCCAAGCTTCGGATCACAGGTTGATTATCGATAGTAGTCCTTGTCTCAGCTTTTTCCGAAAATCCAATTTCAGACTGACTCACTACCAAAAACTGCAAATACTTGGCCGCCGAGAGCCTGTGCTATTAGAATGGAAGGATACGTTGGACCGCTGACGCAGCCACCTGGCCGCAAAAACTGCCCGCCGCCCAGAACCTGCCACTAAACGAGTTTCCCCGATGCACCGACCCGGTCGAAATCTTCGCAAGTATTTGATGAGCGGATGTTGCCTTTGGGCAATGGCCGGCGGCTCCGTTTCGGCGGCCGAGCCGGCGGTCGATTTCGCTCGTGACATTCAGCCGTTGTTCGAAAAGCACTGCTATGAATGCCACGGGCCCAAGAAGCAGGAAGCCGGCTTGCGGCTCGACCAGCGCGGGGCGGCGCTAGCCGGCGGCGATCTGGGAAAAGACATTCTGCCGGGCAAGGGGGACGAGAGCCTGCTCGTCAAAGCCATTAGCGGCACCACCGACGAAGTCAGCCGGATGCCCGAGAAGAAAGACCCCCTTTCGGCGGCCGAGATTGCCCTGGTGAAGTCGTGGATCGATGCCGGAGCGCCCTGGCCGGAAGCGAGCACTGCCGGCGGCAAGGATTCGCGAGCGCATTGGGCTTTCAAATTGCCTGTGCGAGCCGCCGTTCCCGCAGTCAAGAATACCGGCTGGGCGCACAACGATCTCGATCGGTTCATTCTGGCGCGGCTCGAAAAAGAAGGCCTGGCGCCTTCGCCGCCGGCCGACAAAACCACATTATTGCGGCGGCTCAGCTTGGACCTGATCGGACTGCCGCCGACGGTGGCCGAGGTCGACGCCTTCTTGGCCGATGAATCAACGAACGCGCTTGAAAAACAGGTCGAGCGGCTGTTGGCTTCGCCGCACTATGGCGAGCGGTGGGGCCGGCATTGGCTCGACGCGGCCCGCTATGCCGACTCTGACGGTTTCGAGAAAGACAAATCGCGCAATGTCTGGATGTATCGCGATTGGGTCATCAATGCCTTGAATCGCGACCTGCCGTACGACCGGTTTTTGATCGAGCAGTTGGCCGGCGATCAACTGCCCGGGGCGACGCAAGACCAGATCGTGGCCACCGGGTTCTTGCGCAACTCGATGCTCAACGAAGAAGGGGGCATCGATCCCGAGCAGTTTCGGATGGAGGCGATGTTCGATCGCATGGACGCCGTGGGCAAGAGCATGCTCGGGCTGACCATTCAGTGCTGCCAGTGCCACAACCACAAGTTCGATCCAATTTCGCAGGAAGAGTATTACCGGCTGTTCGCGTTTCTCAATAGCGACCATGAGCCGCAAGTAACGGTCTATTCCAGTGAAGAACTGATCGTGCGAGAACAATTGGTCCGCGAGATACGCCAGATCGAGACCGAGTTGCGAGAGTCCTTGCCCGACTGGCCGACTAAGCTGGCCCAGTGGGAGCAACAAGTTGGTGGCGAAGCAGGGTGGGAAGTTTTGGCGCCGGAGATTTATGAGGACGTGGGGGGCGGCGCCAAGCTGAGTTTGCTCAAAGATAATTCCATGTTGTGCGCCGGCTATGCTCCGACGCGGGCCACGTTTCGCGTGGTCGGAAAAACGAAGCTTGCCAAGATCAGTGCGATTCAGCTGGAGCTGCTCACCGATCCCAACCTGCCCCGCAGCGGTCCCGGCCGATCATTCAAAGGGACGTGCGCGCTGACGCAAATCAAAGTCGAAGCCAGCGGTGTCGAAGCGGACGCCAAGAACGCGGAATTCAAGATCGCTAGCGCCACCGCCGATTTCGAGCAGGGCGAAACGCCGCTCGAAGCCAACTTCGACGACCGCTCGGGCAAGAAGCGAATCGTTGGACCCGTTGCTTTTGCGATTGATGGCAAGGACGAGACCGCCTGGGGCATGGATGCGGGAGCCGGACGTCGCAACCAGGATCGCAAGGCGGTGTTCCAGTTGGAAAAGCCGATTGAGTTTGCCGGCGGAGCGCAGCTCACGATTTCGCTGATGCAGAATCATGGCGGCTGGAATAGCGACGATCACCAGAACAATTTACTTGGGCGGTTTAGGGTGTCAGTGGCGGCAGCAAATGAGAGTCTTGTCGCCGATCCGCTACCCAAACGGGTGCGCGAGATTTTGGCGATTCCGCGCGAGGCTCGCAGTGAGGCGCAAACGGCCGAACTGTTTGGCTATTGGCGCACGACCGTGCCCGAGTGGAAAGCGGCTAACGAGCGGATCGAAGCGCTGTGGCAAAAGTGGCCGGCGGGCACGACCGCGCTGGCTTTGCAAGCGCGTTCCGAACCGCGCGAAACGCGGATGCTCAAGCGGGGCGATTTCTTGCGGCCCGGCAATCCGGTCTCGCCGGGCGTGCCGGCCATTCTGCACGCGTTGCCAGCCGACGCGCCGCCGACGCGACTGACGTTGGCTCGTTGGATCGCCGATCGGCAGAGTCCGACCACGGCGCGCGTGCTCGTGAATCGGCTGTGGCAATCTTACTTCGGCACGGGCATCGTTAGCACCAGCGAAGACTTTGGCACGCAGAGCGAACCGGCGACGCATCCCGAGTTGCTCGACTGGCTGGCTTGCGAATTCATGGACCAGGGATGGAGCATGAAAGCGGTGCACCGGTTGATCGTGCATTCGGCCACATATCAGCAATCGTCCAAGGTGACGCCAGCCCTGTACGCTCGCGACCAATTCAATCGCTTGTTGGCGCGCGGCCCGCGGTTTCGCGTCGAGGGGGAGATCGTGCGCGACATTGCCTTGGCGGCCAGTGGACGATTGAATCCAAAAGTCGGTGGGCCGAGCATTTATTCCCCCATTCCCGAAAGCCTGCTCGCGCTGAGCTATGCTCCGCTGACTTGGAATGCCGAAACGGGCGAGGATCGTTATCGGCGCGCGCTCTATACTTTTCGCCGCCGTTCGCTGCCGTATCCGGTCTTGCAAAACTTTGATACTCCCAACGCCGACTCGGCCTGCGTGCGCCGTCAACGGTCGAACACGCCATTGCAGGCGCTAACGACGCTCAATGAAGTGATCTTCATCGAAAGCGCCCAGGCGCTGGCGCGGCGGACGCTGGAATCGGCCGGACCGGGCGATGTCGAGCGCGTGACGTTTGCTTTTCGTTCGTGTGTCAGCCGCCCGCCGACCGATGCCGAGTGTCGAGCGCTTGTGGAACTTCTGAATAAGCAAAGAGCACGCATCGCCGAGGGCTGGACCAATCCGCGCGAAATTGCCACCGGCAAGAATGAACCTCCCGCGAAACTTCCCGAGGGGGTGACGCCCGCTCAGTTGGCGGCCTATACGGTCGTCGCCCGGGTGCTGTTGAATCTCGACGAAACGATTACGAAAGAGTAGATCGCATGAACTCGATCCGGCAACAATTGACCCGGCGTTGGTTCTTGGAGCAGTGCGGCGTGGGCCTGGGCGCGGTGGCGCTTGGCGCGCTGTTGGGCGATGAACGAGCTTTGGCCGCGACGGCTAGCGCGGGCGATCCGCTGGCTACGCGACAGCCGCATCATACGGCCAAGGCCAAGCACGTGATCTTTCTGTTCCAGGCCGGCGCGCCGAGCCATTTGGATTTGTTCGATTACAAACCGCAATTGGAGAAGTTCGGCGGCCAGTTGCCTCCGGCGGAACTGCTCAAAGGCTATCGAGCGGCGTTCATCAATCCGCAATCGAAGTTCCTGGCGCCCAAGTTCAAGTTTGCCAAACACGGACAGTCAGGCGCCGAGTTGGCCGAGTTGTTGCCGCATCTGGCCGGAGTGGTCGACGAAATCGCAATCGTCAAGTCGATGGTAACCGACGCTTTCAATCACGCGCCTGGCCAGATCATGATGAACACCGGCTCGCAGCAGTTCGGCCGGCCAAGCATTGGCGCGTGGACGAATTACGGCTTGGGGAGCGAGGCTCGGGATCTGCCCGGCTTCGTGGTATTGAATTCGGCCAAGAAGGGGACCAGCGGCGGGGCCTCGAACTGGGGCTGCGGTTTTCTGCCGACGGTTTATCAAGGAGTGCCGTTTCGCAGCCAGGGTGACCCCGTGTTGTTTCTGTCGAATCCGCCCGGTTTCGATCCGCAAACGCAACGCGACTCGCTCGATACGCTCAAGCAGCTCAACGCAATGCGTCTGGACGTGGTCGGCGATCCGGAAATCGCCACGCGCATCAACTCGTTCGAGCTGGCGTACAAAATGCAAACCAGCGCGCCCGATCTGATGGATATTTCGCAGGAATCGAAAGAGACTTTGGAAATGTACGGGGCCGAGCCGGGCAAGCCGTCGTACGCCAACAACTGCCTGCTCGCTCGGCGGCTGGTCGAGCGTGGCGTCCGCTTCGTGCAGTTGTTTCACGAAGCCTGGGACCACCACGGCGGGCTCGTGACAGGACTCAAAGACCAGACCGCGCTGACAGACAAGCCCTCGGCCGCGCTGATCCGCGATCTCAAGCAGCGCGGCCTGCTCGACGAGACCCTCGTTATTTGGGGCGGCGAGTTCGGCCGCACGCCGATGGTGCAAGGAGGCAACGACGGCCGCGACCACCATCCCAACGCCTTCACGATGTGGCTGGCCGGCGGCGGCATCAAGCGCGGAATCACCCTCGGCGAATCCGACGAGTTCGGCTTCAACGCCGTGACCGACAAGGTTCACGTCCACGACCTCCACGCCACGATCCTGCACCTGTTAGGCTTCGACCACACGAAGCTGACGTACCGGTTTCAGGGAAGAGATTTTCGGTTGACGGACGTGGCGGGGGAAGTGGTGGGGAAGCTGGTTGGGTAGGCGTGGGGTAGGGGTTCGGGATTAGGGGTTAGGTGCAGAAATCACCATCGGCGTCCTACCGGCAGCTACTTGTCGCCCTGGATTTCGAACATATAGAAGATGTTTTTTGTCGTGCCGTCGTGGAGCTTGACTTGTAGCTCGGCGCGGTGCTTGCCGGGGCGGGTTGGGCGGACCCAGACGTGGATGTAGCCGACGCCGATCTTTCCGTTCGTTTGCGGCTCGCGTTTGAGAATGGCCACTTCGCTTGCCGTCAGGGTGGTGGCTACCAGCTCGATCGACTTCTTGTCGTCGGAAATCTTGACCGCCTTGGGCATGGGTGGGACGATCGGATAGCGGACCTGCAATTGCACCACGTCGCCCACGCGGACCTTGACCACGTGCTCCGCATTGGGATCGTACAGGTTCGTCGGCGGGTCAATCGTCAGGTTGCCGCCGATCTCCATGAATCCGTCGCTCGCCGCTTTCGCCGCGGGCGCCTTTTGGGCACAGGCTAGCGGCAAGCTGGATAAGCAACCGAAGATCGTCAGGGCAAGAAATAGAACAGGTTTCATGGAGGCGATCCTCGTGATAGGTCCATAGAGAGTAGGGGAATGTCCCTGCCACAATCGGATGCACAGGGCGACGCTAGAGGTGATAGCCGATCCGGCGGCGCATTTCAACGTTGGTTATCCGGAGATCGGCTCTGTTCTTTTTTACTCGAACGGCGTAAAACTGCGATACCTTATTCATCCCTTTCGGATCGAGGAGTCACGGTGGATATCCTCCTGAAAAAGTGCCGGCCAAGTGCCAGGTGGCCCAGACGACTTGTCGTCTGGGTTACAGAGCAACAAGAGGTTGTTCTTGCCAAGAGGTTAGGCTCTTCGAACGAATCGCCTCTTGTCCCTGCGGGACCCAGACATCTCGAAGCGAGCTGCCTGGGCCACCCGACGCGTCCGAAAAGTTGCCGAGGCCGGGCACTGCTTGTCGCGGTAATCGGTATCAGCGTTTTGCCGCTAGTCGGTTGCCATGCGCGGGTCGAAGCCGATCTTAAACCGCCGGCGCCTGTCGTGGTGGTGGTCAAGGCGCGGCCGATGACGGTGCCGATCATTGCGGCCACCAACGGCGTGACTCGGGCGTTGAGTGAGGTAACGATTCGCGCGCGGGTGAAAGGCTTTTTGAAGGAGAAGCATTTTGTCGAAGGGTCGAACGTCAAAGTTGGGCAGCTCTTGTTCGTGATCGACGAGGAGCCCTTCAAAGTGCGTTTGGACCAGGCGCGAGCCAGTCTGGCCAAGGCGGAAGCCGACTTGCAGAAGGCCCAGCAATCGAAGGAGCAGGAAGTGGCCCGTGCGCAACTGCGACTTGACGAGGCGCAGTTGCAGTTGACTGTTTTGGAGGAACGGCGGCAGTCGGATTTGCTTGCGAAAAAAGCCGTCTCGAAATCCGACTATGACCAGGCCGACGCCAATCGCAAGAAGGCCGCGGCCCAGGTCGATTCCGACAAGGCCACTGCCCAGCAATCGGAATCGAATTATTCCACCACCATTCTGGCGGCCAAGGCCAATGTGGCAACGGCCAAGACCGACGTGCGCAACGCGGAGATCGAGCTGGGCTATTGCCGAATGACCGCGCCGCTTGCCGGCCGAATTGGTGAAACGCAAGTCAAGCTCGGCAATCTGGTGGGAGGCGACGAAAGCACGGAGCTGGCCACGATCCAGCAGCTCGATCCGATGGGCGTCGATTTGCGTCCCAGCGCGCGCAGGTTGGCCGAGATCAACGCCATCGTCAAGAAAGGTCTGTTCTTCCGCATCAGCATTCAGGGAGATCAGCTCCATCCGTTTCAAGCCAAGGCGTTTTTTGTCGACAACCGCATCGATCAAGGGACGTCAACCGTGCTGATCAAGGCGGAAGTGCCCAATCCCGACGAGTCGATCTTGCCGGGCGCTTATGTGCAAGCGAGAGCCAAGATCGGCGAATATGCCGACGCGATCGTGGTTCCGGAGAAGGCGGTGATGGAGGGGCAAACCGGTTCGACGGTTTATATTGTCGACGCGGAGAACCGGATTGCCGTGGCGAACGTCAAGGCCGTCGATACCTATCTAGGCCTGCGGGTGCTCGAGTCGGGTTTGGATAATGGCCAACAGGTGGTCATCGAAGGCTTTCAATTGGTCCGGCCTGGAATGCTAGTGACAGTCAAGGAAACCACTTTGGAGTTGCCCGCCGATCCGGATGACGATGGAAAAAACGCCAGCGAAAAAACGCCACCTAGCGCGGCATCGAAAAAATCCGGATAGTTTTGGCCCGCGGACACAAGAGCCAAACCACGATCATTCTTGTCAAGCGGCCCATTCTGGGACCAAGAGCAACTTAAAGTGAGAGTCTCCAACGATGGTAGATTTCTTCATTAGCCGGCCGATCTTCGCCACCGTGCTGGCGTTGCTGATGCTCTTGATTGGCGGCATTTGCGTGTTCGTGCTGCCGATCTCGCTCTATCCCGATATCGTTCCGCCGCAGGTCCAAGTGCGCACCACGTACACCGGCGCCTCGGCTCAGGTTGTGGCCGATACGGTGACGACGCCGATCGAGCAGAAAATGAACGGCGTCAAAGGCATGATCTACATGTCGTCGAGCAGCACGGCCAACGGCAGCTCGCAGATTACGGCGACCTTCGACGTCGGCTACCCGCTCGATATTGCCGCGATCGACGTGCAAAACAAAGTGGAACTTGCCAAGCCGACGCTGCCAGAAGAAGTCAAGCAGTTCGGAGTGGAAGTGAAAAAGGCTTCGACCAATATGACCTGCGTGGTCAACCTGGTCTCGCCAGAGGGAACCTTCGACTCGAGCTTTCTCGACAACTACGCGGAAATCAACGTGCTCAACGTGCTCAAGCGCATCGCCGGCGTGGGCGACGCGTATGTGTTTGGTCGAAAATATGCGATGCGTATCTGGCTCGAGCCGGCTCGACTGGACAGCCAAAAGATTAGTACCCGCGAGGTCGTGGCGGCCATTCAACGCGAAAACCGGCAGGCGGCTGCGGGCAAGATCGGCGCCGCGCCAGCCCCGATCGGCCAGGGCTTCGAGTATCCGATTCTCGCCAAGGGGCGATTGGAAAGCGTGCCGGAATTCGAAAACATCATCGTCCGCGCGCATCCCGATGGCTCTGTGGTGCGGATCCGCGATATCGCGCGCGTGGAGCTCGGCTCGGAAAATTATGAAATGTCTGGAGCCCTGAACGGGCAACCGGCGGCCACGATTCCAATCTATCAGCTCTCCGACGCGAACGCGCTGAATATCGTCGCCGAGGTCCGCGCCGAAATGGATCGGCTGGCCACTTCCTTTCCCAAAGGGCTCGAATATCGCATTGCCTACGATACGACCAAATACGTCAGCGAAAACATTCACGAAGTCGAGCACACGCTGTTGGAAGCGTTTGGCCTGGTGTTGATCGTCGTGTTCGTATTCATCCAGGGATTTCGCGCCACGATCATCCCGATGATCGCGATACCCGTCTCCCTGATCGCCACTTTTGGATTGATGGCGGCGTTTGGATTTTCGATCAACACGCTCACGCTGTGCGGTTTGGTGCTGGCCATTGGGCTCGTGGTCGACGACGCGATCATCGTAGTGGAAAACGTGGAGAAGCAATTGGAGCTCGGGCACGCGCCGCTGGAAGCCACGCGGATCGCGATGCGCCAGATCACCACGCCGATCATTACGATTACCTTGGTCCTGGCCGCGGTCTTCGTGCCGGTCGCATTTATTCCGGGGTTGACGGGCCGGCTGTACAACCAATTTGCTCTGACGATCGTCTTTTCGTTTCTGTTCTCGGCGATCAATTCGCTCACGTTTAGTCCGGCGATGTCGCGGCTGCTGCTTAAGGCGAGGAGCCACGGCGAATCGAAATTCTTTTTCTTCCGGTGGTTCAATCGCGGGATGAGCTGGGTCGAGAACTCATACGACTCGATTCTCGAATGGACTGCTCACCATTGGTGGACGATCGTCGGACCCTCCGTGGCCCTGCTGATTCTGACGGGCTGGATGCTGCTCGACCGACCGAAGGCCTTTATTCCGTCGGAAGATCAGGGCTACTTCATCGTGACCGTGCAATTGCCCGACGGCACGACGCAAGGGCCGACCGAAACGGTGATGCGGCAAGTGGCCAGTCTAGCCAAGGAATTGCCCGGCGTACACGACGTCTTGCAAATGAACGGCATCAATCCGATTACGCAGGTCAACCAGTCCAATTGCGGCGCGATCTATGTGATCCTGAAAGAGTGGAGTGAGCGGACCAGGCCCGAGCTGCGAGCCAAAACCTGGTTCACGAGTTTCAGCGGCAGGTGTCGGGCATCGTGCGTGCAGCCACCGTGATTGCGTTTCAACCGCCGCCGCTGCAAGGACTGGGAACGACTGGCGGCTTCGAGTTTCAACTGGAAGACCGGCAGGACCGCGGCATCGAGGCGGTGGCCCAGGTGACGACGCAATTCATGAGTGCTGCCGCCGAGCGGCCCGAATTGGCCGGGCTCTATACGCCGCTCTCGGTTGACGTTCCGCAATTGCGTTTCGAGTTGGATCGCACGTTGGCCAGCACGCTCGAGGTGCCGGTTTCGGATGTCTTCCAGACTTTGCAGACGGAGCTCGGAGGCGTGTACGTGAACGATTTCAACCTGTATGGAAAAGTCTGGAAGGTGATCATCGAGGCCGAAGGAAGCGCTCGAGCCAAGCCCGACGATATCCTGAGCCTCAAGGTTCCCAATATGCACGGAGAGATGGTGCCGCTTCGGGCTCTGGGCAAAGTGGTGCCGATCAAGGGACCGATCGATGTTCCACATCACAATCTGTACACCTCGGCCAAGATCACCGGCCAGCCTGCGCCAGGATATAGTTCCGGGCAGGCAGTTCGAGCGATGGAAGAGGTCGCGCGGGCCGTCTTGCCGGCGGGCTTTGACTACGAATGGACCGGCACGACGTATCAGGAACAGAAGACGGGCAATCTTGCCGTGTTTATTTTCGCGCTGTCCGTTGTTTGCGTGTTCCTGTTCATGTCGGCTTTGTACGAGAGCTGGATTCGGCCCATCGTGATCATCTTGACGGTTCCCTTGGCCATGTTCGGCGCGATCGTGGGACTGTGGCTGTTTGATATGCCGCTCGACGTGTTCGGACAAATCGGATTAGTGATGCTCATCGGGCTCGAAACGAAAAATGCGATTCTGATCATCGAGTTTGCGATCGAACTGCGCCGCGAAGGGATGAGCATCATCGAATCGGCAAAGGTCGCCTCGCGGTTGCGGCTGCGCCCGATTCTGATGACGTCGTTTGCGTTTATCATGGGCGTCGTGCCCATGGCATTGGCCACTGGGGCCGGCGCCTACAGCCGTAACTCGCTGGGCATCGTGATTGCGTTTGGCATGTTGATCAGCACGATTCTCGGACGATTCGTGATTCCTGTTTACTACGTGCTGGGCGAGCGCATTGGCGATGCGCGAAGCGGCATTCGCGACGGCCAGTTGTCCGCCGCGGCAGCCAGCTCCGAAACGGTCGCCGTCGGCGCGCCGTCTGTTTGAACGACGTGAAAATCACCCGGCTATGCGAGGAAGGTAACACTCGTTCGAACAATGTGTCTCGGGTAGGAAAGGGTCGGCCATGAAGTTTTCGCAGCGATTGTTTCTGATTGCCGGGGTCTACGGATTGCTGTGCCTGGTGCCAATGTACTTCCTGGAGAGTTATCTGGGCGAGCAGGATCCGCCGCCGATCACGCATCCGGAGTTCTACTATGGATTCGTCGGCGTTGCCGCCGCCTGGCAGGTTCTATTTTTGTTGATGTCGAAAAATCCACTCGCCTATCGGCCTCTGATTCCTGCTGCCGTCCTGGAGAAGCTGACCTATGGCGTCGCGGTTCTGGTGCTGCTGATGCAGGGACGGCTTTCGGCAGGGTCCATGATGATGGGAGGGTGTGTCGACCTGGTGTTGGCCGGGCTTTTTGCTTACGCCTACGTTCTGCTGGGGCGGGTCACATCAAGGAGCGCACCGTGAGCAAGTCCAATCGCCATCGGCATCGCAAGCCGTTGTTCCGTCGGTGTGCTCCTCCCGGCGCGGCCCCCGGCACACTGGTGGCAGATCCGACTGCGCCCAAGCCGATCGTGAAACTAATGGCCTACGGCCCGGAAGCATTCGTCGAACTCGAATTGCGCGCGATTGCCGACTTCGACAGAATTCCAGAGATTCTCAAGCAATACCCCGTTACTTGGGTCAACGTTGACGGCTTGGGAGATGCCAAGGTCGTGGCGCGGTTGGGCGAGATCTTTGGCCTGCACCCGCTGGCTTTGGAAGACGTGCTGAACACACACCAACGTTCAAAGGTCGAGCAGTACGGCGATCACTTGTTTATCGTCGCGCGAATGGTCGAAGGGGGCGCCGATTTCGAAACCGATCAGTTGGGCATGTTCCTCGGCCTGCGGTTTGTAGTCACGTTTCAACACCTCGTAGGCGACTGCCTCGATCCGCTGCGCGAGAGGATTCGCGTCGGGCGGGGAATCATTCGCGCCGCGGGACCCGACTACCTGGCCTACGCCATGCTCGATGCGGTCGTCGACTCCTATTTTCCGATCCTCGAAAAATTTGGCGAAGAGATCGAAGCGCTCGAAGACGCGATCATCAACAGCCCTGACCGCGGCATCATCAGCCACACGCACGAGGTGAAGAGCAAGTTGTTGGTTTTACGCCGGGCGATCTGGCCCTTGCGAGAAGCACTGCACGTGCTGGTGCGCGATCCGAACCCGGTGATTCACGAGGATACTCGCGTCTACTTGCGAGATTGCTCGGACCATACGTTTCAGATCATCGATTTGCTCGAGACGTATCGCGAATTGGCTTCGGATCTGCTGGAGCTTTATCACTCGTCGCTCAGCAATCGCATGAACGAGGTGATGCAGGTGTTGACCGTGATTGCGACGATCTTCATCCCGCTCACGTTCATCGTCGGCATCTACGGGATGAACTTCGACACGGCCGTGTCGCCCTGGAACATGCCCGAAGTGAAGTGGTACTATGGCTATCCGGCAGTTTGGGGTTTGATGATCGCGATTGCGGGCGGATTGCTGCTGTTTTTTCGCCGCAAAGGATGGCTGCGCGGGGTCGCGAAAGCGGCGCCGCGAAGATCGGATCCCGATCCGCGGTCCAGGGCCTGAAACGGCCATTTTTTCCGTGATAGCCGACTCTGCCTACGAGCGAGCTGGGTTGTAGGTAATATAAACGACATGGGCCCAGATCACCCAGAACCCGAAGCACAACAGCGCCCTGCAAGCCGCCGGCGGCTTTGGCTTTTTCGATTCGTGGCCGTGCTCGTTGGTTTGGCGCCTTTCGTAGCTTTCGAGGGCGTGTGCGTGCTTTTCGATTGGGGCCGTCCGAGCCTGCACGAAGATCCCTTTGTCGGTTTCCGCTCTACGCAACCCTTGTTCGTCCTGAACCAGGAACGGACGCGATACGAGATTCCCAAATCTCGGCAGTGGTATTTTCGTCCGGCATCGTTCGGGGCCAAGAAGGCTGCCAACGAGTTTCGCATTTTTTGCCTGGGTGGGTCGACGGTGGAGGGCGAGCCGTTCGAGCCCGCGACCGCTTTTCCGAAGTGGCTGGAAATAAGCCTTCAGGCGGCCGACTCCAGCCGCCAATGGGAAGTGGTCAACTGTGGTGGGATTTCGTATGCCACGTATCGGTTGGTCCCGATTCTCGAAGAGGTGCTCCATTATGAGCCGGATCTGATTATTTTCTGCGAGGGGCACAACGAGTTTCTGGAATATCGCGAATTCGATCACATCCAGCGCCGTGGCCGACTTGTGAACGCGACACTAGACGTGGCCTCTCGGTTTCGCGCGTTCACGTTGCTGCGTGAGGGCTACTTGCGTCTCCAAGGTATCTCATCGACCGACCGGGTCAGCCAGCGGCCGATCCTGCCTACCGAAGTCGAGGCATTGCTGGATTATCGTGGCGGCCTGGAAGAATACCACCACGATGAAGCCTGGCACGACGGCGTGATTTCCCATTACCGTTTCACCATACACCGCATCGTGCAATTGGCTCGCGATGCCGGCGTGCCAATCGTGTTGATCAACCCGGTGAGCAACTTTTCCGACTGCCCGCCATTCAAATCCGAACACCTCGAAAATCTTACGCCGGATGAGCTGGAACAGTGGGAATCGCTGTGCGAAGCAGCGCGTGGATACTTGCACGCCGAGAAACGTGATCTGCACAAAGCGGCGCAGCTTTTCGACCAAGCTTGCCAACTCGATCCGTTATATGCCGGGGGATTCTACAACCTGGCCAAGTGCTATGACGCGGCCGGCGAGTTCGAGCCGGCACGCGCGGCTTATCTTCGGGCGAAGGATCTCGATGTCTGCCCGCTCCGAATTCTTCAACCCATGAACGACGCGGTTCTGGAAATCGCGAGTGAGACGGACACGCCACTAGTCGATGCTTTGAAACTGTTCGAGCAGCGAAGTGCCCACGGAATCGTGGGCGGCGATTGGCTGGTAGATCACATGCATCCCGGCTTTGCGGGTCACCAATTGCTGGCCGATGCCTTGACCGAAAAGATGATCGAGATGGGCGTCGTCCAGCCGCGTTCCGGTTGGGAGGCCGTCAAGGACGATCGTTATCGCGAGCACTTCGATTCGCTCGACCCTTTTTATTTCGAGCGAGGAATGGCGACGCTCAAGCGTCTGCGCGGCTGGGCCCAGGGCCGAGTCGACCGCCGCCGGCCCAGAGTTCAGGAATCCGCCAATCCGCCAAGCAAAAGTGACAACGAGATGCCTTGAGCGCGCCCCTGGATGTCACCCGCACAGACCGGGAAGTACTCCGTCGCCGCAGTAGTCCGCATTCCCAAACCGATCGATCCGATGGCCCATGCCGTGGGCGAGCGACAGCAGCAGCCGATTGTGAGGCAGGGCGGGATACTTGATCGATCGTCCCATGCGGAAATCAAGTCCGCCGCCGACGAGCACGAAAGGAATGTTTTCGTGCGTGTGGCTGTTTCCCTTGCCCAATTCATTGGTCCAGACGATCAGGGTGTTGTCGAGCAGTGAACCGCCGCCGCCGGGCTCCGGCGTGTCGGCCAATCGTCGTGCCAGATAGGCCACCTGCTCGCAGTACCACCGGTCGATCTTGGTCAGATTCTTATGGGCTTTTTCGTCGGTGTCGGGACTATGAGAGATATCGTGATGCCGCCCCTCAATGCCGAGCCAAGGCATGGTCGCATCGCTGGCTGAATAGTTGTATTGCAACGTGGCGACGCGGGTGAAGTCGGCCATGAAGCTATTGACGATCAGATCGATCTGCATCTTGCTGAGCCGCGGCATCTCGGCATCTTGCTGCTTGACGCCAGGCTCGACTACTGGCGCGGGCGCCGTGGCAGCACCGGTCTTCATTTCGCAAAGTTGCTTCTCTGTTTCACGAATGATCGAAGCGTGCTCTTCCAATAGCAGGCGGTCGTCGGTGCTGACCGCCGAGGCCACCGACTGAAGCTCCTGGTGCAGTCCGTCGAGGACGCTGGCCAGGCTTTCTTTGTGCTTCATCCTTCCGTAAAGTTTGGCAAACATCTGGTAGGGATCGTTGATGGGCGTGATGGGCTTGTTTGGCCCCTCATAGATCATGCGCGTCCAGGTGTCGGCCCT
>JAYVCO010000138.1:0-4584 GCA_043749935.1 Planctomycetia bacterium | reverse complement strand
AATTTACGACGCCGCGCAACAGCTCTATGTGAAACGACTCGGAGACCGAAACCCTATCCCGCTGCTCTGCCACCAAGAACATCTCGCGCCCGTGGCAGTCTGCCGGGTTTGCGTGGTTGAAATTGCCAAGATGAAGCGAGGCAAGGTCACGCGCGAACGAAAGCTCTTGCCGGCCTGTCAGCATCGAGTCGAGGATACGATGGAAGTGCAGACCATCGAATCACCCGACCCGGCCGCACGCGAGCGGGTGCGCTCGAGCGTTCGCCTGCTGACCGAACTGTTGATCGGCGATCATCTGCCAGGCCGCTCGGCGTGCGAGGTGCTTGCCGAGCAGCCCTTCAACGAGTTGGCTGCCTTGGCGGGACGGTTGGAGATCGATACGTCCCGGTTCACGCCCTCGGCAGTCGATCGGGGCCGCGATGACTCCTCGTCTATGATCGCCGTCGATCACAATGCCTGCATTCTCTGCGACCGCTGTATCCGCGGCTGTACCGATGTGCGAGAAAACCTGATCATCGGGCGTGCGGGCAAAGGATACGCCACACA
This sequence comes from Planctomycetia bacterium, assembly GCA_043749935.1. Classification (GTDB taxonomy): domain Bacteria; phylum Planctomycetota; class Planctomycetia; order Pirellulales; family PALSA-1355; genus PALSA-1355. The sequence continues at coordinate 4,038 of JAYVCO010000138.1, read as the reverse complement.
CATCGCATTCGACCTCGACGATCCGATGGGTAAGTCCGGCTGCGTCTCCTGCGGCGAGTGCATGATCTCATGTCCGACCGGCGCCTTGACGCTCCGCGACCCGCGCGAGCAGGTCGATCGCAAATCCGCGCCGAGCGACGAGCCGCGGCCGATCTCGGTCTTGGAGCTCAAAGCGATCCCCCTGTTTTCGAGTATTCCCTACAAGTTTCTGGAATGGAACTCCCGGTCGATCACTCGACGCAAGGTCAAGGCTGGCGACGTGGTTTGCCAAGAAGGCGAAGCGGGTTCGACGGCCTTTGTCTTGCTGAGCGGACTGTATGAAGTGTTTCTCCAAGTGTCGCTCAAACATGTCGCCACCAGAAAGAGCACCGGTTTGCGGGCGTTCGTGGGACGCCTCAAGACCGGTTTCACGAGCCGTCGCGGCTCGTTGGATCCCGCGGATAGCGACATCCTGTCAACGCGGAACGATGGCAGCGTGCCGATTCCGCTCGGTGGATCCGCCCTGTTGAAACCTCCTCAGGATCTGATCATCGGCGAAATGACTTGCCTGAACCATTATCCGCGTTCAGCGACAGTGGTGGCCAAGGAAGCGGGTGAAGTGCTCGAGATTGGACGCAACGTCCTCTACATGTTGCAGCGGGACAAGGTCTCGCGAGACGTGTTGGGACAGGCCTATCGCAAGCGAGCGCTGCGGAGCCACTTACAGGATATTTCGTTGTTCAAACATTTGAACGCGGCTCAGCGCGAGGAGTGCATCGAATTCTTGCGCGATCGTGTGGAGCTCATTCATGTCGATCCCGGCCAAGTAGTCTTTCGGCAAGGCGATTTGGCCGACCACTTTTACATGGTCCGGCTCGGATTCGTGAAAGTCGTCCAGACTTATCGCAACGAGCAGATCGTGCTGGACTACCTGGGGCCCGGCGGCCATTTCGGGGAAATTGCGCTTGTGTCTCAAATGTCAGACCGCGTTGCCCATCAATATCCCGAGGGTCTTTCGGCGGGCATTCGCACCGCCACCTGCAGTGCTCTGGATGACGTCGAACTGGTTCGCATTCGCGGCGAACACTTTCGCGAACTCCTGGACAAACAGGCGGATTTGCGTGACACGATCGCCAAAGAGGCGGTGCGTCTGCTGGAGAAAGACAGAGACTCGCGTCAGCGCCTGGGTGACAACTTGGGAGATTTCTTGGAACAGGGCCTGTTCGACGCGCAGAAACTGCTGGTGCTGGATCTCGAAAGCTGCACGCGATGCGACGAGTGTACGAAGGCCTGCGCCGATTCGCACGACGGCGTCACGCGTTTGATTCGAGAAGGCCTGCGGTTCGATAAATTCCTGGTGGCTAGCTCGTGTCGCTCGTGCCTGGATCCCTACTGCCTGGTCGGCTGCCCCGTCGACGCGATCCATCGCCGGCCCCGTGACAAAGATTCGCCAAACGCATTAGAAATCGTCATCGAAGATTGGTGCATCGGCTGCAGCCAATGTGCAAAAAACTGCCCGTATGGAAATATCAATATGCACGCCGTCCAGGAATCGCGGCCCGATCCGGAGCAGCCAGGGCGAGAGCGAGCCGTCCTCCAGAGTCGGGCCACGACCTGCGACCTGTGCCGGGACATTGTCGGAGTCGACGGCGATGTGAGTTGTGTTTACGCCTGCCCCCATCATGCCGCCTTTCGCATGAGCGGCCAAGAGTTGCTCCGGCTTGTCAAAGGCGGGCGATAGTCACGCTCTTCGACCGGCTGTCGCCGGAAAGCGTTGAGGCACCCGCGGGGGGCAGCAGTTGGCCGGCGAGACGGCTTTGCTGGCGAAGCGGCGAGGCCCTGCGTCGACTCTAAAACAGCCGATTGAATTGGGCCACGATTTCCGAGTCGAACTGCCGCTGATCCTGCCGGCTCCCAAGTGGAAAGACACCTGCTATGGTTAGAAAACTTAGCGGGCCGAGCCGAAAATGGGTTCCGCCGGTAACGTTCGTGACGTCAAAGCGATTGATCGTGCTGCCCAGCGAGAGTTGCGAACCGGGGGCTTGGGCGACGAAATCGGCGTTTTGCATCGCGGTGGTGTAGTGAAACTCGATGGTCGGGATAATGCCTGTCAACACGCGCGCCTCGGGATTCCGATAGAGCCAATAGCCCAGGGCCACATCGGCATAGAGCAGCGTCTGATCGTTAATCACACCGGTTCGCTGGCCGGTTGGCACGCTCACGACATTGCCATTGGCATCGATGTCGACTTGGACGAAGGCCTGCACATAGGTGCGCTCGGTCATCGCCCAAAACGCGCCGACGTAGGGGAGCAGATGGGTGGACTGGTTTTTCACGGTGAGGGCCGGCTGGTCGGACAAAAAGACCTGCGTAGTCGCCGCCGTTGGCAGATTCAATCCTGTGCCTGCCGCCACGGCAACCTGGTCGGTCCGCAACAGCAGGAACTTTAGCGCCACCGAGAGATTTCCAAACTCCGTGCGTTTGCTGGGTCCGTCGCCCTGCAGGAACACGTTGGCATTCTGCGTGTACGCCACGGGCGTGCGCAATTCGATCGAAGCCTGGCCGCTTAAAAAAGTTTTTTCGAAGCCGGGCGTGTAACGAGAGACGTCCATCGCGGTCGGATCAGTCCCTTGGATGATCGGAATCGCATTGTTGAATTGATTGAAGGCGACAAACACGCGGTCACGAGGAATCGGGCTATTGTTCTCGGAGATCTTGACCCGCTGGCTCCCCCCGGCATTGGGCAGTACGCCCAGCACCGCACGTCCCTTTTGCGCGGCGTCGCTAGGGCCGAAAATCTGCCCGCCGTTGACGAAAAAATCGCCGATCATGTAGGCCGATACCGACGTGGGCGCTCCAGAGCCGCCGAGCGATCGCGTAGCGCCTTCGAGTGCAAAGTCGGAACTCGCGGCCGAATTCGGTGCCGGAAGCGCCGCGGGCCGCCGTGGCGGAGACGGCGATTGCGGCGTGGCGGAGCGCGAGGGGCTGGCTGGCGCCGGCGTGAAGGGGGGTTGTTGCGCCAAAAACTGGCCAGAGAATTCGTCGCTGACCAACGCCGCACCGGTCGGCAAGAGTTTGACGGTCGCGTTGCTCGACACGCCGAGTTGCGTGCCGTTAAAGTAGTCACTCGCCTCAGTAGATCGGGCGGCCACCGTCAGGACCAGCATGCACAGAGCTGCCAGCAGAAATGGACGCCAGCGCGAATCACAAGTGGATATTCGAAGCCGCGGCGGCTCAACGACGCCAAGTGTGAGAACACGGTCCCACATGTGGTCCTACTCCGCAGTTCAGCATGAATTCAAAGCGACCTGCCAGCAGTGCCGGCAAGGCTGCGAGGGGCAGTCAGAAATGCACACACTCGGCTATATCGGTTCTGCGCAACGTAGTGATGAGGTCAAATGGTCGCTGCGTTCATCGACCGAAGCGAATCCCGGTCATGGAGAATCTGCTAGCAGGGCTCGCAGAGGCTATTGGCTATCCCGATCGACAGCCTGCAATAACTGCTGGAACTCCGGATGAGCATGCAGGATCTCCAGACGCGGGTCATGGCCCGCCGCCCGCAAGTCATGCAGCCCCGCCGCGACTGCTTCTTTCAAGGTTTGGACCGCGAGATCAACGAAGTGTCTCTGTGGCGCTGGCTGTGCGTCGGAGGCCTCGTTGGCCAGGTCGCCCGCGATTTTTGCGGAAAGCGCCAATTCACAAGCCGCTTTGTACAATTCGCTTGCATTCTCGGGCCAGAGCTTCTTGCGTTCGAGCGTGAGCGTCACGGCTTCAGCAGGCCGGCCAGATTCCCGCTCGAATTTGGCTCGATTGAAGTAATTGTCGCTCAGATTCAGGCGATACTGGACCGCACGAGGAGCTTGCTCGAACGAAGACAGCAAGGGAACCGTCGCCTGCCGGGCCGACAGGATGGCTTCGTCGCGCTTCTCCAGCAGCCACAGAACGATCGCCTGCTTATCGAGCGCGGTACCCAACAGGCTGTCATACTTCAAGTCGTCGGGCTGCTCGTTGCTGATTTTCCTGACGATTGCCACGACCGATTGATACGAATCGAGTGCC
>JAYVCO010000137.1:0-7441 GCA_043749935.1 Planctomycetia bacterium | reverse complement strand
TGCCAATCGGCTCCCGGAAAAACCGTTTGGGCCGCGACGGGCACGGCGGCGGCCAGGACCAGGATGAACGCAACGAGCAAGCGTCGATGGGCGGAGAGCATCAGCGGGGTTCCTCACGTGCGGTGGTTTGGCGAGCCATGGCTGGCCCGGTTTCTGGCGTGCGCAAGCCGCCATAATACGTACAACGGCACTCGCAATGCAAACGGGCCGCGAACAATTCCGTGTCGCGTGATTGGACGCGGACGGCCGAGCCCGATAGACTCGCGGTTTCTGGCGCGGGAGCATGAATTGCCCCGCATTTCACTAGGCTAATCATCAGGCCGAGGTTTTTCGCGATGGCACTCATTACTCCGTACAAAGGCTATTCCACCACGCCCAAGATTCCCAAGCCCAAGCAGCCCGTCGACCCAATGATCGTGACGGTCCAAGACGGCGTGCCCGTGGCCTATCCCAATTGCCACGGCGTGGGAGTGCGGGTCGTGCATCCGGTGAACCCGAAGGCGCCGGCGAAGAACATGGGGTTGGTCCTGTTCTACGTGCCACCGCATGCCATCCTCTCGCCGGGATCGCACGAAACGGAAGAGACCTACGTGATCCTCGAAGGGCGCGGCACGATGACCTTTGCCAACTTCAAACGCGAGGTCAGCAAAGGCGATTTCGTCTATTTGCCAAGCTGGTGCGAGCATGGCATCGAGAACACGGGCATCGAAACGCTCGTCGTGTTGATTGCCACTTCGCCGCCGAATCCTTGAGTGCTTGCATTGTGTATGCGTGATGTGCAGGATGGCACACACTGTGTCAACTTGGCAGCGCAAATCGAGCAACTGAGCCGCTTTGGCCGCTAGCACGCCGGCGATTGCGTCGCGTCGATCGGCAGCGTGCGTTCTCGCGGAATGCCTATCGTTCAAAGCACTTTCGCGCGCACCCAGCTCTCGACATGAAATCCGTGTCGAGGAACAGGCCCTTTGGCATATCCTTTGCATTGCTGGGCGGCATCCAATTCGGATCGCGGAAGACTTTGATTCTTCCAGACTCTCTTATCACGGAGGAAGGCACAATGCTAGTACTCAGTCGCAAGCAGGGAGAAGTTCTGAAAATCGGCAGCGATATCACCGTCACGGTTCTGTCCGTTCATGGCAATACGATGCGGATCGGAATCGAAGCCCCTACGAGCGTGCGCGTGCTACGCGGCGAATTGCAGGACTGGAGCGAGCCAAAGCCCAGAGCTTCGCAGCGGCGCTGCCGGGCCTTGACTATCGCCGGCTGAACCTATCGAACGATCATTTCGCTCACCGGGCCAGCCTCTCGAATGACGCCCACGCTACGATTTGCTTAAGATAGGGACTGTTTTCGAGCGGTTCCGCAATATCTTTGGCAGCCCGGTGAGCATCAGTGAACAGCCCCGACGCACGAAGCTTTCCTCGTTGGTGGGCAACCAGAATCGCAGCATCGCTTTTGCTAGCCGCAGCCATCGGCGCGCTGGTTTTTTTGATTCCTGTTCGTGTTTACCTGACCGAAGCCTTGGCCTGGATGGCCGGCCTGGGACCCTGTGCGCCGCTGGCCATGATCGCTGCCTACGTCGTGGCTTCACTGTTCTTCTTGCCGATTCCGCTGCTCTCGATTGGCGCCGGTTTTCTGTTTGGCATCGCGCTCGGAGCGATAACCGTTTCGTTGGGTAGCACACTCGGCGCGACCGCGGCGTTTGTCGTGGGCCGCAAACTGGGACGCGATCGCATGCGACGGCTGACCGCCGGCTATCCGAAGTTCAAAGCCATCGACCGGGCCGTCGGACGCGAAGGGTACAAGGTCGTGATACTCAGCCGGCTCTCGCCGGCGATGCCCTATAACGTGTTGAATTTCGCCTTCGGACTATCGCCCATTGCGCTCGGCCCCTATGTCCTGGCTACTTGGATCGGCATGCTGCCGCTGACAATCGTCTATGTGTATCTCGGTTCGACCCTGGCCGATCTCGCCGAGCTGAGCACCGGCAATGCCCAGGGAGATCTCGCCCGCCAGATGCTCCTGGCTCTGGGCTTGGCCGCCACAATCGTGTTGGCGGCACTCGTGATGCGAATCGCACGCAGAGCGCTCGAGGAAGCGGCTGACGAGGACAAAGCTGTGCCACCGCCAGCCGATTGACGAATGGCACGCAACTTCCGCCATTAGCTCGGAGGGGAAGATACGAATTGCTACACGGTGAAATAGCAGCGCCGGAGGCGGCGTTTCAAGCTCTTTCGAAACGACGATTCGCTCCACATCAAGCTTCCCTCGTCTGAGCCTGGCTCTAGGAAAAAAAGAATAGATCGGTCAGAATGTAGCCTGAATGAATTCTCGCCCGACATTGTCCCCGGTGGCGCTGCGATGAATCAAATCTGGTCCCGCTCTCAGGGACATTTGATTGCCCTACTGGCAACCACTTTGGTCGTCGTGGTCGGTGGGTACTCACTCGGTGAGCATGCGATGCTGTTGTTCTTTGTTGTGCCCGTCGTGGCAGCATGGAGCGGCGGACTTCGAGCGGGCCTCTTCGGGAGCGCAATAAGCGCCGTGGTCGGCCCCTACTTTTTCATGGATCATACTGGTCTGGTCCTCGCAAAAGACAACCAGATGCGGATCCTCACGTATTTGGCAGTCGGCGTGTTCATGAGTTGGCTCGTCGAATCGCTGCACGTGGCACGGCGGCGACTTGAAGACCGACAAGAGCGGCTTGAGCGTGAAGTCACGGTGCGGATTGCCATGGAAAAGGCTCTCCAGGACGCCGACCGTCGCAAGGACGAGTTCCTGGCGACCTTGTCGCACGAACTGCGAAACCCACTCACCCCCTTGAGCTATGCATTGCAGATTTGGTCTCCCGTGAACGACGACCGCGGGGAAATGCAAAAACTGAAAGCCGTCATGGACCGCCAGGTTCATCAAATGACCCGATTGATCGACGATCTGATGGATGTTTCTCGGATCACTCGTGGAAAGATTCACCTCCAAAAACAGCGCGTCGATCTGAGCACGCTGATTTCCGGAGCCGTTGAAGCGGTCGGACCTCTCGTTCAAGCTCGCGGGCATCAGTTGACCGTGACAGTCCCATCGATGCCAAGTTTCGTCAACGGTGATGTCGCACGCCTGACTCAAGTGTTTGCAAATATCTTGCACAACGCCGTGAAATACACCGGACGGAATGGTGCGATTGGGCTTGTCGCCGCGAATCAGGGCGAACGTGCGGTCGTGACTATCAAGGACAATGGCCCTGGTATTCCCAGCAACATGCTCTCGATCATTTTTGAGGTTTTCAGCCAGGTCGATCAAACGCTCGACCGCTGTCACGGTGGCTTGGGTATCGGCCTGATGCTGGTCAAGCGGTTGGTGGAAGTACACGGGGGCAGCGTTGAGGCTCGCAGTGACGGCCTCGGCAAGGGTAGCGAGTTCATCGTGATATTGCCGCTCGCCGATGCCGAGACCGACGACCAACACGACGCCGTGGTCACGAAACTGGCCACGAGTATCCCCTGCCACAGAATCTTGGTTGTCGACGATGTGCAGGTCTCGGCCGAGATTCTGGCGAGTATGCTGCGGTCGATCGGTCAAGAGACGTCGCTAGCCACCGATGGGCTAACGGCCATCGAATGGGCTAGGGAAAACAAACCAGATGTTGTCTTCCTCGACATCGCCATGCCCGGAATGGATGGATATGAGGTGGCGCGACGGCTGAGGGCATGCTCCGAGCTAAAAGGCCTTCGATTGGTGGCTCTGACGGGTTACGGCCAAGAGGAAGATCGCAGAAAAGCCTACGAAGCCGGACTCGACCACCACATGACCAAACCGGCAAGCTTCGAAGCAGTGCAAGAGTTTCTCCTGACGGTGCCAGTTCGACGGGAACATGGTGCTACCGGACATCGTACGTGAGTGCCGCTAGAGCTTCTCGTCGTTAGGCGCTTGGCGTGCAGAAACTCCACACGATATGCACCTCGCACGTCGAGCGAAACAACTCGACGATCCAAACACTGCTCAAGCGGTTCACACGGTTATCGCTTGGGTTCTCGAAAAAGCTGGCGAACTTGCAAGCCGCCTGCTCGGTTTTCTTCGCCTACTACAACTTCGTGTAGCGGACGCGGGACGCGATCAATGGCCGTGAGTGATTGCCCGCTTCCATGCTGGCGGGAGTAGTTGATCGGCTGTGGAGCTTTGAAGATTTGTTCGATGCAGTGGCGGGGGTATAATGCGAAAGGCCGCGAGCGGTCAACTCGCGGCCTTCGTTTTGTCTGACATCGGTCCATGCTCTCTCGACAATTGCATGGTATCCCGATCGGCGTACGCCGTCAAGCTGAAGGGAGTGGCTATGCAAGCTACTGCGGAGCATTAAAGGTTCGACTTTTTTTCGATACGCGATGAATCTGGTTGGACTGATCGGATTGATTGGGATCTCCGACGACATCGCAAGGTGGGGCAAGTTGGCAAAGGGCATCGCGGACGTGCTCAACCACGAGGCATTGCGCTGGACTTTTGTGCTGGCCGCTATATTTGTAGCTGTGTGGGTCCATGACATACATTGGCGAGTTCTGGAGAAGATTCGTTCCGTTCTGGTCAAGCAAGCAAATCCCAAACAAATCCAGCCAACAACGAGCCCGCCAAACGCGCCGGCCATGCCGCAGGTCGTTGCGCCAAATACTCCGCCATTAGTTGTGGCGGTTCCAGTGCAAAACCCAGCGCCGCATATCAAGTCTTTCCAGGAACGCGCCAACATCGCCAACGTAAGCAGCCCAAGCGACCTTACGGATTTGATGCTCGTTCGGCGGATGATTCTGGAGAATAAAATACCGGGCCTCGGTCCATCGCATTTTCCGGAACCGAAACAATGTCCGCACTGTAAAGGAAAAGGAAATTTGTGGGGCTCGTATAATGATGTTTGCGGCCTATGCAATGGGACCGGAGAGCTTCCAGGCGAGCTGAACCAATTCCCAGAATGCAGACCATGCAAAGGGTCGGGCCGCAAGAACGCCTCGTATAATGAATTCTGTCCGCAATGCAATGGGTATGGCGTGAGGATTCCAAACCTTGGCAGCACGTAGCCCATCCCACTCTGCTAGAATCGAGGGCCATGAACCCGCTCCGTTGGCATATCGTTCAGGGCATTGCCGCAGGAGGTTGCATTGGATATTTGCTGTCTCTCGGTGGACTCCATGCGGCGCCAGTTGTGCACTTTGCAATCGGCGCGTTTTGGGGATGCCTCGTCGGCTTGTCAGTCGATGTCTGGAATCAGCGGCAAAAACAGCGCTAGCCGATTTTTCCTGACTCGCGAGCAAACTGTACCACAACCCTAAAACTCCCGGTATTGCCCAATACCTCCCTGGGATGGTACAATCTCCGATTCACTGCCTAGCGACCTGTGGCCTGCCGGGCGACCGAATTCTATGGGTGCGACCGCCGGCTTTTCGGTGGGCACTTTTCCGGTCTTTTGTTCGATCAACCTTGGAGTTGTGTGTGGGTACGAAGAAAACAGGTAAAGGTCGGCGGAAACTCGGTCGCAAGAAGCGTCGCATGCGCTCCAAGATTCGACATCGCAAATAGTCGGATGGGCAAATAGTCGGCTGCCTAAATCGTCCGTTGCGTCAAAGGTCCGCAGTAACCGACCCACGGCAATAAGCCGCGGCAACAACGGTTTGCCAGGGCAGGTCACCTGCACTCTCCAAGTGCCCTCGCGCACCTCCACGGCTCGGCAAGGACACGCGGGCCGCTCTCGGTAGATCTTGCAGGCGGTTCCGCGCGCCCTCTGCGAACCCTTGAGCCGTTAGTAGACCGACTATTCTTAATCGTCGTCTACTTGGTGCCACTGGCATTTTGCCAGTGTTCCTTCCTAGCACTGGCGACACGCCAGTGGCACCTGACAAAAATTGGCAAAGTCGCTCCGTTGCGCTGCGTAAGAATCAACACCAACGCGGTGCGCAACGATACGAACTCGCAGGGCCGACAGAAACGTCGCAAAGCTCACGAGAGGAGAATATGTCGGCTTGTGAGGGCGCGCAACTAGCATCCCGCGCGTCTAGGCAATTTTGAGGCTAGTTGGACGGCGGTGCGAGTCGAATTAACAGAGTTGTTCAGCTCATCGCTCGAACCGTCAAACTCCCCAGAACGTGGTAGAATTAGGGTATCGAGCGCCTTTATGGGTCGTGCATGAAATTCCTGCCCACCAAACATGCGCGGCGGCGGTTCACCGTCGCCCGCGACATCCATGGCGTGCCTCACATCGCGGCCAGTTCTTGGCGCGGCGCGCTCTATGGCCTGGGCTATATGCACGCCATCGACCGGCCCACGCAACTGCTGTTTTCGCGGGCTGTCGCCAGCGGGCAATCGACTGAGTTGATCGCCGATAAGCCCGAACTGCTCGAGATGGACCGTTTCTTCCGCCGCACGGGCCTGTTTTTGAATCTCGATCAGGAAGTCGGCGAGTTGGATGACGAGACCTTCGACCAGTTGACCGCCTATTGCGAAGGGGTCAACGACGGCATGAAAAGTTCCCGTCGTTCGCTGCCCATGTGGGCCACGGGGTTCGTGCCCCAGCCCTGGAATCAGCGCTCGGTATTGTTGATGGGCCAACTGCTCAGCTTCGGCGGATTGGCCGTGGGCCAGCAACAGAACGAGCGGATTCTGCTCGATTTGATCAAAGCCGGTGTGGCCGACGACAAGCTGCGCGAACTGTTCAAGCCGCTGTTGGACGAAGCCGACTTCGAGCTGCTGCGGCAAGTCAAAATCGTGGGGCAACTCTCGGACGAAGCACTCGAACTGATCACCGATTTGCCGCGATTGGCCGGCAGCAACGCCTGGGCCGTCGCTCCCAGGCGCAGCGCCACAGGCGCGGCACTGATCGCCTCCGATCCGCATTTGGAGGTCAATCGCTTGCCGGCGATCTGGTACGAAGCTGAATTGCACTGGGGCGATCGGGGCGAAAAGTATGTGCTCGGCGCCACTTTGCCCGGCTGTCCGCTGTTTGCCGTCGCGCGAACGCACCAACTGTCTTGGGGCGTCACGTACCTGAAGGGCGACACAAGCGACTACTTCATCGAGGATTGCCGCACAGGCGGGAGCACGGGTTGGCAATATCGCCGCGCACAGGAATGGCTCGACTTCGATGTTCGCGAAGAACACATCGCGCGCAAGGGACATGCCGCCGAAACCATGCGGGTTTTCTACAACGAACAGGGGACGCTCGAGGCGGAGCCGAAGCCCGGAAATTCCGGATACTACTTGTCTCTCTCCTGGATCGGCGATCAACTGGGTTCGGGCCGCTCGATTGCCACCTGGCTCGAAGTCGTGTCCGCGGCCGATACCGCCCAGGCCATGGACCTCGTGCGCGATTGTCCATTGCCGACTTTGTGTTGGGTGTTTGCCGACGTCGAGGGGCACATTGGAATGCAGGCCAATGGCTGGTTTCCACGTCGAGCGCGCGAGCACCACG
>JAYVCO010000136.1:0-7194 GCA_043749935.1 Planctomycetia bacterium | reverse complement strand
GCCAATTGTTCATGAACACAGGCAGTTCCCTGCCGGGCCGGCCTAGCATGGGTTCGTGGGTCTCGTATGGAATCGGCAGCGAGTCTCAAAATCTGCCGGCCTTCGTCGTGCTGCCCAGTGGCGGTAACAGTGGTGGAGTGGCCAATTGGTCGAGCGGATTTTTGCCGACGACGTTCGCCGGCGTGCCGTTGCGATCGAAAGGCGATCCGATCCTCAACGTTTCAAGCCCGGCAGGCATTGATTCGGCGTTGCAACGCGACACGATCGACCTGGTTGGCCGCCTGAATCGCCGCCGGCTCGACGACGTGCACGACCCGGAAATCGCCACGCGGATCGCGGCCTATGAAATGGCCTATCGGCTGCAAACTTCGGCGCCGGAACTAATGAACCTGGCCGGCGAGACCAAAGAGACGCTCGAAATGTACGGTGCCGAGCCGGGCAAAGCGTCGTTTGCCAACAACTGCCTGCTGGCGCGCCGGCTGGTCGAACGGGGCGTCCGATTCGTCAATGTCTTTCACGAAGCCTGGGACCATCACAGCGATGTCGAAGGCGGGCTGCGCACGCAATGTGGTCTGACGGACAAGCCTTGCTCGGCGCTCATCAAAGATCTCAAACAGCGCGGCTTGCTCGACGACACGCTTGTGGTGTGGGGCGGCGAATTCGGCCGCACGCCCATGGTCGAGTCGAACGCCGCTCTCGGCCGCAAGCTCGGCCGCGACCATCACCCCCAGGCCTTCACCATGTGGATGGCCGGAGCGGGCATCAAACGGGGCGTCACGCTCGGCCAGACTGACGAGCTCGGCTTCCATACCGTGGAAGACGCAGTACACGTCCACGACCTGCAAGCCACGATCCTGCACCTACTGGGCTTGGACCACAAACAACTGACTTACAAATTTCAGGGCCGCGACTTCCGTTTGACCGACGTCAGCGGTAATGTGATCGAGAAGATCCTTGCCTAACTTGTCCATGCTCCTTGGCTCGCGATTGCTCCCATGAAAATCACTCAAGTCGTCTGTCAGATCCTGCGAGTCCAAAATGTTCAGGCCAAAACCGCCAGCAGTCAGGACGCCGTGATCGTGCGCGTGCGGACCGACTCGGGGCTCGAGGGCGTGGGCGAGGCCGACGCTTCACCCGAGGTAGTCAAAGCCATCGTCGACGCGCCGTTCAGCCACAACATCGCCTGCGGCCTGCGCCAGATCATTTTGGGCGAGAACCCACTCGAGAGCGAACGCCTTTGGCAGAAGATGTATCGCCGCACGATGTATTTCGGTCGCACTTCGGTGGGCATCGCCGCCATGGGCGCCGTCGACATGGCGCTGTGGGACCTCAAAGGAAAACACTACGGCGAGCCGATTCATCGCCTGCTAGGCGGAAAGCAGCATGACCGTATCAAAGCCTACGCCTCGATTCTCTTCGGTCGCGACGGCAAGGAAACGAGACAAATTGCCAGGCGCTGGCGCGAGGCCGGCTATCAGGCCATCAAGTTTGGCTGGGAGCCGATGGGCCAAAACGAGGCGTTGGACATCGAACTGGTGCGCAGCGCGCGCGAGGGGCTGGGCGATGGCACGCTATTGATCGACGCCGGCTGCGTTTGGGACGCGCGCACCGCCCTGCGCCGGGCGCATGCGTTCGCCGAGTTCGGCATCGAATGGCTCGAAGAGCCGCTGCGCGAAGATGATATCGATGGCTATGTCTGGCTGCGCGACCGCTCGCCGGTGCCGATCGCCTCGGGCGAGGGAGAATGTGGCCGCGAGGCGTTTCGCCCCTGGATCGATCGCCACGCACTGGATGTCTATCAGGTCGATCTGTCGCGCAACGGCTTTACCGAAGCCGCTTACATTCGTGCGCGCGTCGAAGAACGCGGAGCTCGGCTCTGCAACCATTGCTACACCAGTCCCCTCACGGTTGCCGCCAGTTTGCACTGGCTGAGCACGTGCCGCGATGCGTTCATCTTCGAAGATTGCGTGGACGATTCTCCGTTGCGGCATCAGCTAACTCACGAGAAAGTGCAAGCGGTCGATGGCTGGATTACCGTGCCGGATAAGCCTGGATTGAGCGTGACGCTCGACGAAGATTTCGTCAAAGCTCATTTGATATCCGAATCGATGTGACCGAACGTTTCGTCTGAACGAAACCTCCCCGTTCGCGAGTGTGGAGCAAGGAGCTGCCTTTGGGAGCGTTGATTCCGCCGGATGAAATCGCTCTGGACGCAGCGCGCCCCACACGCGCCCGATATGCTGTGCTAGCGAGCTTATCGTTGGTAGCGGCGATCGCTTATCTCGAACGCCAACTGATCTCGATCGTCGCAGCTCCGATGGAAGTGGACTTGCACTTGACCAAAACCCAAATGGGCTCGGTCATGTCGAGTTTCTTTGTCGGCTATGCGCTGTTTCAAATTCCTTGCGGCTGGCTGGCAGATCGCTGGGGCAGCCGCAAGTCGCTCGCCCTGTTCGCCGTGGTTTGGTCCGTAGCGGCCGGCGCCATGGCTTTCGCCAGCGACTATACCAGCGCCGCGGCCCTCTGGTTCACGGCAGGCAGCGCCCAGGCCGGCGCGTTCGCCTGCGCGGCGAGCTCATTGCGAAAATGGCTGCCGATGACCCGCTGGGCATTTGGTAGCGGGATGCTCGGCAGCTTCATGTCGCTCGGAGGCGCCCTGTCGGCACTGCTCGCTGGCAGCTTGGCTGAGCAACTCTCGTGGCGCGAGTTGTTCGTCGTCTTTTCCCTGCCAGGAGTCGTTTGGGGCATCGTTTTCTTTTGGTGGTTTCGCGATACTCCTACCTCGCACTCGAGCACCAATCTTTTGGAGCGGCAATTGATCGCAGCAGGTCAGCCCGACCAACTGGAATCCGCGGATGCGGAACTCGTTGCCGCGTCGATGCCCTGGTTGTCCATGCTAGCCAGCCCGTCGATGTGGGCTATATGCGGGCAACAATTTTTTCGGGCGGCGGCATACATCTTTTTTGCGACCTGGTTTCCAACCTATCTCGAACAGACTCGCGGTGTATCGCTCGAGCAGGCCGGCGCTCTGACGAGTCTGCCTTTGGTGGCCGTGGTGCTCGGTTCGCCGTTGGGGGGCATCGCGTCGGATTGGTTGTTGGCGCGCACGGGCAACCGCCGAGTGAGCCGGTGTTTCCTGTCGGCATCGAGTTTGTCGCTATGCGCAGGATTGATCGTTGCCGCGTATTTCGTCCTCGATGCCCGACTGGCCGTGCTGGTGATCAGTGCCGGATCGTTTTGCGCCGCGTTTGGCGGTGTCAGTGCTTATACGATTACGATGGATCTTGGTGGCCGGCATGTCGCCACGGTGTTCAGCGTTATGAACATGTGCGGCAATCTCGGTGCCGCGTTGTTCCCATCGCTGGTTGGCCGGTGGGTTGATGCCACCGGCCGCTGGGACGAAGTGCTGCTGATCTTCGCCGCGATTTATATCGCCGCGGCTGCTTGCTGGATGTCGTTGAATCCGCGGCGTATGATTTTTCGCAATTCTCTCGAGCCAGTTGTCGCAGGAAACTAGGCCATGCCTCACGTCGATTTTCCGCAGAGCCATTGTCAGGGCGCTGTCGCCCGGCGCGACATAACGCCGCCAGTCGGCATTTACCATCGGATGTGGGGCGCCGCGACGCACGACCGCTCGACGGGCGTCCACAGGCCGCTGCTGGCCACGGCGTTAGTGCTCAGGCCCAGCTCATCGGGAAAAACCGGCGCCGACCAAACAGATATTCAAGTCATCGTAGGAATCGATCACTGCCTGCTTTGGACAGAGGAAATGCAGGTCCTTGTGGCTGGCGTCTGCCGGATCGCTCATCTGGAACCCAATCAACTGCACATCACGTTTTCGCACACGCACGCGGCCGGCCTGATGGATCCCCAACGAGCGAACCTGCCGGGCGGAGAGTTGATCGCGCCCTACCTTGCGGTTCTGGCCGAACGGATCGGCGAGGCGGTTTGCGAAGCCTTGCAATTCACTCGCCCAGTTCGAATCGTGTATGGCGAAGGGCGCTGTAGCTTGGCGCGCAATCGTGATTTCTGGGATGAAGACAACGGGCTGTTCGTTTGCGGTTTGAACCCCGATGGGCTGAGCGACGGCACCGTACTCGTGGCCCGAATTACCGATGAAGGAAACCGTACGATCGCCACGATGGTCAACTATGCCTGCCACCCCACCACACTGGCCTGGGACAATACGTTGATTAGTCCCGATTTCGTGGGAGCGATGCGCGAGTTGATCGAATTAGCGACGGACGCTCCCTGCTTGTTTTTGCAAGGGGCCTCGGGCGATCTTGGACCGCGCGATGGATTCGTGGGCGATGTGGCGGTGGCGGATCGCAACGGGCGGGAACTTGGCTACGCGGCCCTGGCGGCGCTCGAATCGCTGCCCCGGCCAGCGGTGCGGTTCGAGTATCTGGGGCCGGTTGTTTCCGGCGCTACGATCGGCGCGTGGGATTACGCGAGCTTGCCCGAACAAGAACTGCGAAACAAACGGGGTTGGCAATGCCGGCAAATTACGATCGACCTGGCCTATCGAACCGATCTTCCTACCTGGGACGAAACTCAAGCTTCATTGGTTCGGTGGCAAGCCGATGAACAAATGGCGCTTGCTCAAGGCGACGATGCAAATGCCCGCGATTGTCGAGCTCAAGCCGAACGGATGACGCGGCAACTTGCCCGGTTGCGCGGCCTGCCGTCTGGCCCAAAGGTGCCGCTGGTCGTCGCGCTATGGAAGTTGGGCGATGCACTGTGGCTGTTGCTGCCTGCGGAACACTACAACGTTCTGCAGCGATCGCTTCGACAACGCTTCCAAGGCACTACGCTACTGATCGCCACAATGACTGGTGGTTGGTTGCCGGGTTACTTGCCTGCCGCGGAAACGTACGATACAGGCATCTATCAACAGTCGATTGCGGTCGTCGAGCGCGGTTCCTTGGAATTGGTCATCGAGACGATTGGCGACCACATTGCCAGACTGTTGGCCACGTAGCCACCCGGAAGGGTTCTATTTGGTTCACTGGCGTTATCCGTGGATGGCCAGATTGCACGAAACTAGACCGGCCAGGTTTTTGGGCATGCGGTTTGCACAATCACTGGCTGCCATCAAAACGGAATGTTTCCAGAAAAAAACGGAGACCGAACGATGATACCGATGACACACGTGGCAGCTCGCGAAGATTTGATTGAAGCGCTCAACGCCGACCTGGCTCGCGAGTACCAGGCGATCATCGCCTACGTCAATTACAGCCAGGTGCTCAAAGGCGCGGAGTACATGAATATTGCCGCGGAACTGGAAAAGCACGCGGGCGAAGAATTAATGCATGCGATGCAAATCGCCAAACAAATCGACTATCTCGGTGGTATGCCCACGGTTACGCCAGAGCCGGTCAAGACGTCGAAGAAAGCCAAAGACATGTTGCGGTTCGATTTGGATAATGAGTTGATTACGATCGCGCACTACCGCAATCGGATCCGCGAAGCCGAAAGTGTGGGCGAATTCGCGATGTGCGAAGTCTTGCGCGCGATTATTCAGCAAGAGCAAGAACACGCGATCGACCTGGCAACGGCTTTGGGCATCGAAGTCCCGCCCATTCCCGAAGTTGAGTCGTACGCTTGAGGCACTGTGGCGATTAGGCCAACAAAACCCCCTGAGTGTCCGCACGAATCGAGGCGGGTTGGTAAATCGGCGTCGCATCGGCTATTATTGATACCATATAGCCCGCCGATCCTCCCTCCAATAAAGCGGCCTCCGTAGGGTGTTTTTCAATGCGGCTTCTGCCTCGAATTGCAATCCTCGCGTGGGCCAGTGCGATTGCCTGGCTGAACGCTGCGGGTTCGCTTGCCGACGAGCCCTATGGACGGCACCAGTTCGAGCCCCATATTCAGGAGCATTGGGCGTTTCAAACGTTAAAGGCGCCTGCGGTTCCATCCGTTTCGGATCCGGCATGGTCGCAAAACCCGATCGACGCTTTCATTTTGGCGGGACTCGATGAAGCTCGTCTGAAGCCCGCTCCTCCGGCGGATCGCGCGACCTGGCTGCGGCGAGTTCATTTGGACCTGGTTGGACTTCCGCCAACGCCCGCTGAACTTGATGCGTTTCTCGCAGACAACAGCTCCACGGCTTTCGAGCGCGTGGTTGACGATCTACTCTCGCGGCCGCAATACGGCGAGCGGTGGGCCCGGCACTGGCTCGATGTGGTTCGCTACGCCGAAACCAATGGCTACGAGCGCGATGGGCTGAAGCCGAATGCCTGGCGCTATCGCGACTGGGTGATCGATGCCTTCAACGCGGACGAGCCGTATGACCGGTTCGTTGTCGAGCAATTGGCCGGCGATGAGCTCGACGATACGAATGTTCAAACGCAGATCGCCACGACCATGCTGCGGCTCGGCCCGTGGGACGATGAACCGGCCGACCCACTGGCCGATCGCTTCGACCAACTGGATGACATCGTCGCCGCGACCTCGGCCACATTCTTGGGCCTGACGTTGCGTTGCGCTCGCTGTCACGATCACAAGTTCGAGCCCTTTCTGCAAAAGGATTACACCCGCTGGCAAGCCATCTTCGCGCCACTTAAGCGGCCGCAGCGCGATCGGACCGATTTGGATCGCGAGCTGGGCCCTCCCGACGAAGTGGCCGCCCACCAGGAGCTGGTCAAACAACTCGACGGGCAAAAGTCGGCCATCAATGACCAGGTTCACACCCTTCAATGGCAGATCTGCCAGCGGGCAGCCGCCGAGGGCCAATTGCCGGGCGCAACACCGACGGTCGCCACGCCGCAAGTCGAGGGCCAAGCCGCTGACAAACCCATTCCCGAGCCCTTGGGCCAGCTTATCAAGGACTTGCCTGCCGAGGCGATGCTGGCGCTGAACACGGAGCCCTCGAAGCGCAAAGATGAACAGAAGAAGTTGTTGGCGACTCACGCCGCCAAGCTGAAAGCTCTGACGCAAGAGTTAGCCAAGCCCGAAGAGCGCGGGCAACTGGTGGACTGGGACCAACAACAAGCCGCCATCGCGCCCAAATATCCGGCGCCGCTACCCCGAGGGTATATATGGTTCGAAGAGGGGCCGACGGTTGCGGCTAGCCACGTTCTACGGCGAGGCGATCCGCGAAATCAAGGAGACGAGGTGAATCCCGGTTTCCCGGCGATCCTGCTCGAACAACCTCCCGCTTCGCCGACCGCGACGCCCCGCTCGACGGGC
>JAYVCO010000135.1:0-15354 GCA_043749935.1 Planctomycetia bacterium | reverse complement strand
CGGCAGCTTCACTGTCCTCTGCCGACTTTCCCCAAGGGAATCGAGGCCTCGCGGGCTTCTTCGTTCGTGGGACGCTCCGCCGGATCTTTCTTGGCCAATGCCGTGGCCAAGCCGGGGGTTTCTTCGACCGAGGTCCGACCGAAAAAGCCGATCATCATTTCTTCCCATGTCTGCTCTCCCCAACTCACGGAATGCGTCGGGTCGGGATTGGCCAGATTATTCTCCGAATTGTCGAAGTGGGCCACGCAGTGCAGCTTCGTTCCCTTCGGCACGAACTTCGGTTCCGCAAGCTCGTAACTGTTTTGCCAGTTGAAATCGTACTTCGGAATGTCCAGCAGCGTTTCGAGCGTCCCATCGGGATATTTCAACTCATAGCGGAACGCCTTGCCTCGCAGGTGCATGTGCGGCATGAACGACAGTAGCAGGCTATCGCTGTTGAATTTACGCCACGAGTGCGCTTCGTAGTTGTCGGCACCCGCGGGAATCTCGAAGATCGTGTTGATCGCCATGTCCATCCGCACTTCGCGCGTCACGCTCGAGGGCGAGGCAAAGACGAGCCCAATCGAGCTGATGTCGTGCTGCTCGGCGCCGTTGGCCGTGTAGTGCATTTGAAACAGCAGCTTCGAGCCGGCGCGAACTCGCTTGGCCATTCCGGGCGCACAACGCATCGGAGGATTGCCCGGCGCGGTGCCCACCAGGAACTCGCGCATGCCGTCGCCCATTTGCTTGGATTGTTCGCCGGGCGGCACGATGAACACGATGATGTGATGCACGACCGCGTTATTGCCCGGTCGCGCTTCGGCCTCGCGGACCCAAACGTCCTCGGTGAAGCCGGGGTCGGCCACGAAGTATTGATATTCGATTTTGCCCTCGGCCGGCACCGTGAAGGGCTGCTCGCTCATCGCGATGATCCGGTCGGGTGGCGCGATTTGCCAACCCGCGGTAAATTGCCGCGGTGCGGGCAGATCGGCACGATTCCCTTCGGGCGCGCCGTTTTCGACCCAAGTGGCGATCAACTGCTTATCCTTGTCGTTCAGACGGCTGTCGTTGGCGAAGTGGCCAAATTTCGGATCGGCATGCCAAGGGGGCATCCGGCTTTCGCGGACGACTTCCGCGATCATCGGCGCCCAGCCCACCACTTCCTCGTACTTCGACAAGCTGAAAGGCGCGATCTCTCCCTCGCGGTGGCAGCGCACGCAGTGCTCCTGGAACACGCGAACGATCTGATTCGAGAATGTCACGTCCGATTGTTCGTTCGCGACTTGCACGCGGCCGATCAGGCAGCCCGGCGCGCGAGTGATCGCCTGGCTCACCGTTTTGCCGTTCAACAGTTGATCGAGCGCCTCGGCCAGATCGCGCTTGGCGGCTTTTGGACGCTGGTAGCCGACGCCCGACTGAAACCCGTACTGATCGTCGATCCGCCCTCGATAGCGCACGACGCGCTCGCGATCGAGCACAAACACTTCCGGCGTGCGTTCGGCGGCGAACTGATCGGCTACCGCGTTGCCAGGATCTTTCAAGAACGGAAACGTCAATTGAAACGTGCGGGCGAAATGATCCATTTCAGCCAGCGAATCCTGCGCATTGGCATCGATCGCCAAAAAGGTCACGCCACGCTCGCTGTACTCGCGCGCCAGATCCGAAAGCCGGGGAGCATAGAGCTTGGCCAAGGGGCACTCGACGCCCATGAAGGCCACGACCACCAGCGGCGAGTCTTTTGACTCGGCGAGCGAGTGCGAAACGCCGCGCAGATCCTTGAGGGCAAAGTCGTTGATCGTGTGGCCGATGCGTCGCGGCGGCTCCGGGGTCGCGGCCAAACCGGTCACGCTCGAAGAGCCACTGAGCAGCCAACCAAACGACAAAACCACAGCCAAGGAAAAGGGGTGACGCATGACTTTCGAGCCTCACGATCCATGTCAAAAAAGGACAAAGGCGCTTGCGAGTTCGGCATCCACAACAGGTTGCCGACAAGCGCGCGGCGAAACCGCTCCCCCTCGCAAAGCACATTGCATGCCAAAAATAGAATCGACGTTCTGATTTTATTAGATGGCTGCAAATCAATGCGAGATTCATGGTTACGTTAAGTATGACATTTTCACTTTGGCCGGTGACGCAGTGTGGCCTGCGTGCTCCGGTGACGCACTTGTGTGACTTTGGGCACACACGCGCACTTCTGGCGCGCTTGGTGTGAGAGGCTATTCCGACGATTTAAGAAGCAGACAAATCACAAGCCAAGCAACTTAACATCCGGAAGATCGACGAAGCCTGGAGAAGGTGCATGCTCGGACGGCTACAATGCCATTGCAGTTTATGTATCAGGCGATCGCACCGCCGTGCTGCCAACAATCGAATTGCCTGATCAAAGGAAGGTAGCCGATGAAATGGGCCACGCCGTTATGCTTTGGGATTATCACGTTTGGCGTGCTATTCGGCTTCGCCATCGCCGAGCAGCCGACAGAACTGGATTCGACTGCCAGAAAATCTACGAGCCAAACGGACAGCGACGCAAGAAAAAAAGCCGGCCCAGCTAACGAGAACCAGCCAACGTTCACAGTGCGTGTCGTTGACCAGGACGGGAAACCCGTTAGCGATGCCGTCGTTGGCTACGTGGCTTACCGAATTGCTGGACGTTTTTCTGATTGGAATTTTTTTGATCCAGCCACAACGGGGGCTGACGGCGAAACTCAAGTCAAGCTGGGCAGTGTTGACCGTCTCCCTCCCGCCACGCAGTGGACAATCACTGCCCATCAGGTTTCTCGAAGGCTCGTGGGGATCAAAGCACTCACTGCGATGGAATTGGTGTCTGCGTCCAAGAGCAAGTCTATCATCACGATCTCTCTACTGCCCGAGTGCCGAGTTCACGGTCATGTCCAAAGCACGGGTTTGGAAAAGCTCAATCGACACCTGAGGGACTTTTCCGCAAAAGTGACGCTGAATAACCCAAACGGGATTTTCCGGTTCACATCCTCACAATCGGAATACGAATTTTTCCTTCCTCCAGGGGCGTATACGCTCGAAACTTTCGGAAGGGCAACTGACGGAGAGTCCACAAGCGCCGTTCATAAAGCATTCACCGTTCCTGTCGGCAGCCAGGACTTGAAGTTGGGAACACTCGAACTTCCACCCACGAAATTGATTCACTTAATCGGCAAGCCGGCACCAGAAATTGCTGATGTCGTCGCTTGGAAGAACAGCCAACCACTGAAAATCGCTGACTTGTGTGGAAGATATGTGCTGTTGGATTTTTGGGGTCATCGGTGTGGCCCCTGCATTCTGGAGATGCCGAAGCTCGCTGCATTGCACGACAAATTTTCCAAGCGAGGTCTGACCATAATCGGCGTGCATGTTGATGGAGAGTTCGAGTCATTCGGAGCCGTTGATACCGTCGAAAGTCTCGATGCCAAGCTGGCTTTGGCACGGCAGGAAATCTGGGGCGGACGTGACCTGCCGTTTCCTGTGGCGTTGATAGCCGCTCGTCGGGCCATAAGTCCAGACCAGCAGGGAATTCGCTTCGAGGGTGCCTTTGAAAGTCGGTTTCAAACCGCCGAGGACTACGGCGTTCAATTCTATCCTCATAAGGTACTGATCGATCAGGAAGGCGATGTGCTGGGGTTGTTCAACGAGAAGGAGCACATCCGGCTGTTTGACAAACTGCCGATGGCTGAGTGACCATTGGCGGATCTCCCCTACAGCCGCTTTGAAAAAAACAAAGCCCCGCCGGCCGCCTCGTGGTATTCGGCTTGGGCGAAGCCGGCGGCTTGGTAGACGGCTCTTGCTCGGCGGTTGTTTTCTTGCACTTCCAGGGTCACCTTGCAGCAGCCCGTGGCGCGGGCTTTCTTTTCGATGGCCGCCAAGAGTTGCGGGCCGATGCGTTGTCCTCGGTGCTCGGGCAGGATCGCCAGGTCGTGGATATTGATCAGCGGGCGCGCGGCAAACGTCGAGAAGCCGCGAAAGCAGACGGCGATGCCCACGGCCTGGCCGTCGCGATAGGCGAGAAACACGAGAGTGGTGGGATGCTCTTGCAGCCCGGGGATGAGTGAACTGCGGACTTCGGCCGAGAGCGGTTTCCCGTTGCCCATCGGATCCATCGCGTAGGCATTCAACAGTTCGACGATCGCGGTTTGATGCGGCGCACTTTCCAAGTCGGCTTCCACGATCTCGACCGCGCCGATTTGGGAAGGAGGTTCCATCAGTAGGCATTTCCAATCGAGCGTAGGCGAAGTGACCTGAAAAACGTACCGGCGGTTTGTCAGGAGAGCGGCCCGCCCGCGCACCCTTCGGCCGCGGCGATTGCTAACGCCACGGTCCTGGCGATGCGAAATGTGAAAGGGACTCCACCGGCGCCGACCAGGTTCGCGGCTGTCCGCGACTTCGCGCTTAACAGCGGCCCGGTGGCAAGCTATTCGATTTCGACGACCCGGCCGGCGGCAGAAACTTCGACCTCGCGGATTTTTCCGTTCGGCATTTTCCCGCGAATTTCGAACACGTCCTCGCCGTTCACTTTGATCTTGCGGGCACTGTCGAATTTTACATTCGGCAGCGTTTTCTCAGCCACCTTGACCAGTTCTGGTGCGACCTCGGCCAGCGGCACGAAGTTGTTGGTGGTCGGAGGCTTGCCGCCGCAGCCCAGAATTGCGATAAACAGAAACACGAATAAACAAGGTCGCATTGCGGTTAGCTCCTCACTAAAATTCGCCTGAGATCGTCTCGCCGCCTGCCCTGGTCGATAGAGCTTCGAATACCTTCGAATCCATGTCCGGCGTGAGAAACGCCACATGCGCGTCGGCAAACACGAAGTTCACGCCGCCCGGATGCAGGCTGTAGAACATATCCGTCTCGCCAGCGGGATCGCCGGGACTGATGTGTTCTCCCGACTGCCCCAAAACCATCGTCGAGCCGTGCTCGAGCTCGAACGTGCCGATGCCATCCGTATCATCCGGTCCGGGTGCCAACATAGCGCCCGTGACCGAGCCGACCCAGGTAGCTTCGCCCAACAGATGCGATCGCTCGCCCACGGCAATCGTGTGCGAAGTGCCGTCGGTGATTTCACGGAAGCGAACGCGGCTGTTGCGAAAGAACAAGCCGGCGCCGTCGATTCCCGGTTCGGAATTGCCGTACATGCCGACATAGTTAGCCGAGGCCACGTCGCAAATCTTCGAAGCCGGATCGACGGTTCCAGCGTTTTTATAGGCGGCAAAGATGGGCCCTAACGTGTCGGAAGGGCAAATGTACACGTTGACGCGTTGCGTGCGATACTGCGAGTTCGCGGCGTTCTCGATTCCCAGGTCGAATCGCAGCACCCCACGCAGAGTGTTTTCTTCCATGTTGTCCAGCAGCAGCGCCGCCCAACCCCAGCCCGGACCGGTGTCGGTACTTGGACTCGAGGCAGTGCCCGGAGTGAATTCCGAAATATAACCCGACGGCAAGCTGCGCTGGGCCGATTCATAAGTCTGCAGCGCGACGCCGATCTGCCGCAGATTGTTAGCGCATTGTGAGCGTCGCGCCGACTCGCGCGCCGCTTGAACCGCCGGCAGCAGCAATGCCACGAGCACCCCGATGATGCCAATCACGACCAGCAGTTCGATCAGAGTGAAGGCATGTTTTGGATAACGGCGGCTAGGTCGTTCGAGTGGTGAACGCAAAATACGATCTCCGAAATGTCGATGCGGATAGGTCGCGACAGACGAATTTGGAACAACATACCAAAACGGTCGCATCTCCGCGATTGAACTCCTAGTATTGGTCGGTGATTGTCTCGCCACCGGCGCGAGTGGTCATGGCCTTGAAAATCTTGGGGTCCAGATCCGTGGTCAAAAATGCGACATGGGCATCGGCGAAGACAAAGTTCACTCCATTTGGGTGCTGGCTGTAAAACATATTGACATCGCCGGTCGGGTCACCGGGGCCTTTGCCCTCACCGGCGTGCCCGAGCACCATGCTCGAACCATGCTCAATCTCGAATACGCCAACCCCATCGTTATCGCCCAGACCCGGCGCCAAAACGGCTCCCGTTACCGAGCCGACCCAAGTGGCTTCGCCCAACAGGTGTGACCGTTCGCCCACGGCGATGGTGTGTGACGTGCCATCGGAAATTTCTCGAAAACGAACATGGCTGTTGCGAAAGAACAGACCCGATCCGTCAATGCCCGGTTCGGTGTCGCCAAATACGCCGACATAGTTGGCCGAGGCCACATCGCAAATCTTGTTTTGCGGCGTCGGATCGGTTGCCTTCAGGGCAGTCCAGGCGGGCACCACGCCGTCGGACGGGCAAAGATAGACCGTCACCAGCCTCACGCGGTTCTCCGCATTGGCCGGGTCCTCGATGGGGCGATCCAATTGCAACTGTCCGCGAAGCGAATTCTCTTCGAGGTTATTCAAGAGCAGCGCGGCCCAGCCCCAGCCGGGCCCGGTGTCCGTGCCATTGGACGTGAATTCGGAAATGTAGCCGGAAGGCAAAGAGCGGTTGGACCCCTCATAGGTTTGCAGCGCGACGCCGATCTGCCGCAGATTGTTAGCACATTGTGAGCGCCGCGCCGACTCGCGGGCCGCCTGGATCGCAGGCAGCAGCAACGCGACCAACAATCCGATGATGCCGATGACAACCAGCAGTTCGATCAAGCTGAAAGCCCAGCGGTTTCGGTGTTCGACAGATCGGCGCAAGGATACGACCTCCGCTTCGTTTAGATTTCCTCATCCGTAGTATATCGAAAAGTCTACCCGGCAGACAGCGCGATCCGTCTTCATTTACGCCGCGCGGCTCGAAGCCGAGAATGAGGCGATTTATCGCCAATTCCCCATTCGTCGACTTCGTCCACGAAACCGCGAGAGGCGTCCGCCGGGGTGGCTGCAATCGGCTCGGCGCTGAGCTAGGATGTGGGTTGTCGACGCCTGCTTCAAGAAACTCGCCAGGTGATTTCAGCAGACCTTTTTTGATTCCAACGATGGAGACGCCTGCATGACGACTGTATCGAATTTGTCTTGGGTCTTCGCACTCTTGATCGGCGCGAGCGGCACGCTGGCCGACGAACCGAAGCGGGCGACGGAGAACGTCATTTTGCTGATGACCGACGGCCTTCGCTGGCAAGAGGTGTTCACGGGCGCCGAAGAGCTGCTGATGAGCAAAGAAAATGGCGGCGTGACGGACGTCGAGGGTCTGAGAAAAGCTTCCTGGCGCGACACGCCCGAAGCGCGCCGCGAGGTTCTGATGCCCTACTTCTGGAACGTTGTGGCCAAACAGGGACAAGTGTATGGCAATCAGCATAAGGGCAGTGTGGCCCAAGTTACCAATGGCATGAACTTCTCCTACCCTGGCTATAACGAAACGTTGTGTGGATTTGGCGACCCGCGTATCGACAGCAACGACAAGCGGCCGAACCACAACGTCACGGTTTTCGAGTGGCTGCATCGGAAGCCGGCTTTTCAAGGGCGCGTCGCGGCATTCGGAGTGTGGGATGTCTTCCCCTACATCTTCAATCGCCAGCGATGTGGGTTTTACATCAACGCTGGCTTTGAGCCGCTCGAAGAAGGCGCCGTCTCGCGCCAGGTGCAATTGTTGAACCGGCTCAGAACGGAAACGCCTCGCCGCTGGGCCGCCGAGCCATTCGATGCCGTCCCGTATCTGACGGCGCTCGAATACTTCAAAGAGCGCAAGCCGCGCGTGTTCTTCCTGTCGCTCAACGAAACGGACTCGTGGGGACACGAAGGACGCTACGACGAATATCTGACCGCCGCGCATCGGGCCGATGCGTATCTGGGGGAAATCTGGGAGACGGCCCAGTCGATGCCCCAGTATAAGGACAAAACCACGCTCATCTTCCTGCCCGACCACGGGCGGGGCGACGCGCCGGTCGAGTGGAAAAACCACGGCAAAAAAGTCCCACGATCCGAATTCATCTGGATCGGTGTGCTTGGCCCCGATACACCGGCGCTCGGCGAACGATCGAACGTTCCGCTCGTGACCCAAAGCCAGGTCGCCGCGACTCTGGCGGCCGCGTTGGGCGAGGATTATAACGCGGCCCAGAGCGAGGCAGGCAAGCCAATTGCCGCGGCGCTGCGCTCGGCGCCGTAAGCGATTGTTCTGCACACGGTGTATAGGTTTTGTAATTTGATTGGCACCAGTTGACTCGCGACGGAGAGAAATGACGATGCACGCAAGCGTACTGTGGTTGGCGTTGGCACTGACAGCGGATGTTCCGCCCGAGCCGCTCGTGATGCCGAAGGTGCTTGACCCGCGGCTCAAAATCGAGCTGTTTGCCGCCGATCCCGATATCGTCACGCCGACTGGGCTGGCCATCGATGCGCAGGGTCGCTTGCTCGTCGTCGAAAGCCACACTCACTTTCGGCCCGAGGGATATGTTGGTCCCACGACCGATCGCATTCGGCGGTTCGAAGATACCAACGGCGACGGCAAGGCCGATCGGATCGAAACCTATTTCGAGGGCACCACCTGGACAATGAACATCGGGATTCATCCCGACGGTTCGGTCTATATCGCTACGCGCGACGAAATTTTTCGTCTTCGCGACATCGACCGAGACGGCAAAGCACGCGAGAGAAAGACCATTGCGCACTTGGAAACCGAGGGCGCCTATCCGCACAACGGACTCTCGGGCTTTGCCTTCGATTTCGACGGCAACGTTTATTTCGGGCTGGGCGAGAACAAAGGCGCCGAATTCAAGTTGATCGGCACCGACGGATCGATGCGGAGCGAATTGGAAGGGGGGCAGGTGTATCGCTGCCGGCCCGACGGCACGAAGCTCGAACTGGTGGCGTTCGGTTTTTGGAACCCGTTCCACCTGGCGTTCGATACTTTCGGCCGACTGTTCGCCGTCGATAACGATCCCGATTCGCTGCCGCCTTGCCGGCTTTTGCACATCGTGCCGGGCGGAAACTATGGCTATCGCTATCGCAACGGCCGCAAGGGCGTGCATCCCTTTACGGCCTGGAACGGCGAGCTGCCCGGCACGCTGCCGATGGTGGCCGGCACGGGCGAGGCCCCCTCGGGCATCGTGGCGTATGAGTCAGACCATTTGCCGAAGGATTACATCGGCGACCTGCTGGGCACGTCGTGGGGCGATCACCGCATCGAGCGATTTCATTTGGAGCGGCGCGGCGCCAGTTTTCAGGCCCTGCCGGTGCCGATTGTTCGGGGTGACGAAAACTTTCGCCCGGTCGGAATTGCCGTAGCGCCCGATGGCTCGCTGTTCGTCACCGATTGGGTGCTCAAGTCGTACGACGTTCACGGCAAGGGCCGCATCTGGCGGATTAGTGCGAAGGAGCCCGGCCATGAAGTTCGGCCGAAAGACCCGGCCGAGGCGATCCGCGCGGCGCACCGGCCATTGCGCGAGGAAGCGGCCCGCAAGTTGGCGGCGGATTTAAAAAACGGTCGGCCGCTGCTCGAGCGGTTGGCGCTCGAGGACCGTTCGCCGCGCGTGCGAGCGGTCGCGGTGATGGCCTTGGCCAACGTTCAAGATGATGACATCGTTCGTAAGGTAGCCGACAACGACCTATGGCTCGACCTGCGCCCACTGGCTGTACGCAGCTTGCCGAGCAATGTGCGCAAATTTGCGGAGCCTAATGAGCCGGCCGAAGTGCGGGCCGAGGCGCTGCGAAAAATCTCGGATTCTCACTGGGCCGATGTGTTGTGGAAGAATGTCGCCAGCCCGGACGCGTTCATTGCCGAGGCGGCGCGCGAAGGTCTGGCCCGATCGCATGCAGTCAATTGGGAGAATGCAACTACCCGCACAAACCCAGTCGAGCGCTTGGCCGGACTACTGGTGCTCCGCGAATCGAAGGATCCCCAGGGTCCGAAGGCGCTAGCCAAGTTCCTGCGCGATCCGGACGCGACGGTTCGCTTTGCCGCCGTGCAATGGGTTGGCGAAGAGCGATTGACCGAGTATCGCGAGGGGTTGGAGGCCGCGCTCTCGGCCGGGCCCACCACGGGCCGATTGTTTGCCGGATATTTGGCGGCCTTGGAACGCTTGGACGGCGTCGTGCGCGAGTCTTCGAACGAATGGGGAGGGGAACAATACATTGTCCGCGCCATGCAAGATCCACAGACTTCGCCGGAAGTCCGTCGCTGGTCGTTGCGCATGCTGCGGCCCGATCATCCGGTGCTCACGATCGAACTGTTGCAAAAGTGTTTGGCAGGCGACGATCGCGCGTTGCAACTCGAGGCGGTTCGCACGCTGCGCGATAGCCGCCACGCCGGGCGGGCCGCGCTGTTGGCACAAGTCGCGAGCAATGCGGACTATCCGACCAATCTGCGGGCCGAAGCCGCCGCGGGCCTCAGCGGCGAAGAACCGTCTTCGCGCGAGTTGCTGCTGCGGTTGGCGCTGGGCAGCGAGCCCAGTCTGCGGAGCGAGGCGTTGCGATCGCTTCGCGGCGCGATGTTCTCGGAAGCCGAAGAGCGGGCGCTACTGCGCGTTGGCAAGACCAGCGACGCGCCGACCGCCGAACTGGTTGAACGCGTGCTCACGCCGGGCGCCGCCGCCACGCGGCCCGCCGCTGATGACCTGGCCGGCTGGCTCGAACTGCTGGCCGGGGGCGATGGCAAGTTCACGGGCGATCCGGCGGCCGGCGAGCGGATTTTCTTTCACCAAAAATCGGCCGGTTGCTCGAACTGCCATCAGATGCACGGCCGCGGCGCCCAGATCGGCCCCGAACTGACAGCCACCACCGGCACCCTCTCGCGCGAACGGCTGATCGAGTCGATCGTCCGCCCGGGCAAGGAGATCGCGCCGCACTTCGCCACCTGGCTGATCGTAACCACCAGCGGCAAATCGATGGTCGGCATGCTCGTCCACGAAGAAGCCACCGGCGAACAAACCTACGCCGATCCGAAAGGTGAGCTCACGACTTTCAAACCATCCGACATCGAAACCCGCAAAGCGCAGCAAACTTCGATCATGCCCGAAGGACTCGACAAGCAACTCACCGTGCAAGAGTTCCGCGATTTGCTGGCGTATTTGCAGGTTCAGACGACGGCGAAGTGAGGCAAGTCGCAAGTATTACCATTTGCACTACTATAATCCGGCAATGACTGAGAACGATCGGAATTTCCAGCAAGCAATCGACCTCGCAAACTCACTACGGTCGGAGATTGCGAGCTGCCTGGAACGCCACAGGCAGCGTATCTTTGAGGAAATCAAAAATTACCCCACGCCGATCACGGCTTGCGATCAGCAGTTCAATTATTTGCTCGAGGTCCAAGCCAACGTCTCGGGCGAATTGCGGCGGCTGCGGGGCATCTTCGATGAATTGCCCAAGGGCGGCAACGCGATCGGGCTGATCGAGGAATTCGTCCGATCGTCGAGCTGCCTCGACGACGAAGCGAAGCAACGAATCTGGTCCCGGTTGCGGGAAAAGTTATAGTGATGGGTAGAGCCAGTTGCTGATCGAGGCGCCAAGTCGGCGAAGGAACTATGAGCGAAGCCGGGGTCTTCGTTAACGCTTCGCTTGAATTTGAGCCTTGAGCACCGCGACTTCAGCGCTCTCTCGCTCGCGCTTGGCCGAGTAGTAATCCTTCGCTGCGCCGCCTTTGGTGCCGACTTCGAACAGCTTTTTGATATTTGCTTCCGTCTGCTTCGCCCGTTCAACGCAATTTTGCAAAGCCGCGATCTCTTCTTCGGGCTTACTGGCGACGGCAACCTGGGCCTCGGCGAGTTTTAGGCTGGCATCCATCAGAACGTCGAGCGTCACCGTCTCCGCCTCGAAGGCGGCCTGCATCGCTTCTAAAGCGAGTTGAGCCGTTTGGACGCGCATTTTGAGCGTTGCCTTCAATTCCTGTTCGAGCATCGCCTTGCTCGGGCTCGCGTCTTTTTGTGCCGCGCCATACAGCAGCGCCGCGCCCGTGACGGACGCAAGACAAACCGCCACCGCTAGAAGTTGTCGCATCTTCATGTGATTTCCCCTTGTTGGAAAAACGTGGGAGAGCGTCCACCGCCGTCGGCATTGTATCCGTGGGCGAGATGGAGTTACATCCGGCGCTGGGATCGTGGGTTTTTCGTTCGGTTCGGTATCGGCGCGGCGCTACGGCAGCCCCGGCGGGGTTGGGGTGGAATGTTCCCAGACTGCCAGGGGCTCCCGCGCCCCTGGCTATTGGCTCTCGCCGCGTTGCGGCTGGCAAACGGCTGTCCTGCGGGGCCTGCGCCAGCCGCGCGATCGACTCAATGTCAACGCTTTACGCCTCCAGCAAATGTCTTGAATCTGTGTTGCTGGGGGCAGGGCGGAATAGGGGCGTCATTCGCGTCGGCCACGCGCGAGAAGTCTGCCGGCTACCGCGCCAACCAGAAGCCCGACCGGTCCACTAATGACTGCGGCCGGCAGTCCGCACAGGTTACTTCCCTGATACAAGATGTCACAGAGAACAAACGCCGTCGCCACGTATCCGACAAAGCCACCAATCACAGCGCCAATACAGCCGCCTGCAATCTGTCGTTTCTCGCTGTCGCTCATTTCGGAATCGTAGCAGAGGGCGGTGGCGGCTCCTATCAGGCGCAAAGATCGCCTTGTCTTCGTCCGGAACGGCGAAGTCCTGCGGACGGCTAACATTCCTGAATGCCTTCATCGTCGATTGACCCCCCGCCGGTAAACGGATAAATTGGGTGGTTCGTCGCTTTGAACGGTCCGAGGCGGACGAGTTTTACATCAAATTGACCGAATGTTTCTACCTAACGCCGGACATCCTTCTTGGTCGAACGGGCCCCTTGGCTTGACAGGCCCTTTGGGGGAACACGAGCCGGTGTGCCTTGTGAGGAGTTTTCGTGGCACCAGTTTTGGTTAAGCAACTGATTGAAGCGGGGGTTCATTTTGGCCATCGGGCGAGCCGCTGGAACCCCAAGATGCGGCCCTATATCTATGCCCGGCAGAACCTGATTCACATTATCGACGTGCGCGAAACCATTCGTGGTTTGCTGCGTGCCAAGAAGTATCTCAAGCAGGTGTCCACCGGCGGAAGTCTCGTGCTGTTCGTCGGCACCAAGCGTCAGGCCGGCGAAACGATCGAGCGCGAGGCCGAGCGCTGTGGCATGCCCTACGTCAGCGATCGCTGGCTGGGCGGCACGCTCACCAATTTCCGCACGATTCGCAATCGGCTCAGCCGGTTGGAGCAATTGGAAAAGATTCGCTCCGGCGACGAGCTCGCCACCTACTCGAAGAAAATGCAGTCCGCGCTGACGCGGGAATATCGCAAGATGTTCCGCAATCTGAACGGCATGCGCACCATGAACCGGCTGCCGGAGTGCATGGTCATCATCGATCCGAAAAAAGAGCGCAACGCGATTCGCGAGGCCCAGAAGCTAGGCATCACGACCGTCGCTTTGATCGACACCGATAGCGATCCGGACACGGTGGATCTGCCGATCCCCGGCAATGACGACAGCATTCGTTCGATCGAGTTGATCGTCCAACAACTGGCCGATGCGATCATCGAAGGCAAGGGCGGCACGACCAGCGACATGGAACGGCAGAAGACTGGTGTCGCCGACGTCCAGGCTGTCGGCTAGGAATCGCGGGTGCGCGGCTGGCGACAGTTACGAGCACGCCACGTGAACTTGCGGCCAAAAGGCGGTGTCCGCCCTGTGGCAGGGCGGCACTATTGGCGAGTCGAGAATTGCTGGCACATTGGCCGTGGCTGACAGGCGCGATGCAACTGCTGGACAAGCCAGCCGCGGCATCCAACAATTAGCCGCAACAATTAGCCGGACGTCGTCAATTTGCAGAGGCCGATAACACCAAACTACTTGAATCAATACGCTTAGAGAAGGAAAACGACCTATGGCAGATATCACTGCCGCAGCCGTCAAGTCGCTGCGCGAGAAGACCGGCTTGCCGATGATGAAGTGCAAAGAGGCGCTGCAAGCCACCGAAGGCAATGAGCAGGCGGCCATCGACTGGCTGCGCAAGGACAATATCAAGGTGCAAGAGAGCCGCATCGGCCGCGAAACCGCGTTCGGTCGGATGGGCCTATATACGGATTGGGACAAAGGCGTCGGCGCATTGGTCGAATTGCTGTGCGAAAGCGCGCCGGTCGCGGCCAATGCCGAGTTCGTTGCCTTGGCCGGCGACTTTGCCAAGCAACTGGCCCTCGGACCCGGCGCGAAGACCGCCGACGAGTTGCTCGAACAGGCTTCGCCCTCGAAGGCCGGAAAAAAGCTGCGCGAGGAGTTGCTGGACCTGTCGAACCGGATCCGCGAGGTCTTCAAGGTCGGCCGGATCGCCGTGATTCACGGCAAGTGTGCCGGATACGTCCATCACGCCGGCAAAACGGTCGGCGTGCTCGTGGAAGTCACCGGTGGCACGCCCGAAGCGGCCAAGGACGTGTGCATGCACATCGCCGCCATGCGGCCCGAAGTGCTCTCGAAAGAGAACATCGATCCGGCGGCAGTGGAGAAAGAACGCGAAATCCTGTCCGAGGCTGCCCGCAACGAGGGCAAGCCGGAGAATATCATCGGCAAGATGGTCGAGGGCCGGCTGCGGAACTTTTTCGCGGAGCGCGTGCTGCTCGAGCAGCCGTTTGTCAAAGACGACAAGCTGACCGTGGGCAAGTACGCCCAGGAAAAAGGCATGAAGGTGCTCCGGTTCATTCATTGGGAACTCGGCAAATAAGCGGCTTGCCGGCGGCTCGATTTCCGGGCGCACTTGACGAGAACAGCCCCCGATTGGCATCTTTTCTGTTAGGTTAGTCAGAGCCGCTAGAACGCCGCGAAATGCGGACTTGCCAGATTGAAGGAACTGAAGCAATGGCCCAACGTACCAATTCGGATGAAGTCAACCGCTATCGCCGCGTGGTGCTGAAGCTTTCGGGCGAGTGCTTCGCGCACACCGGCGAGCGCGGCATCAGCATGACCGAAGTGGTGGCCATCTCGCAGCAGATCTGCAAAGCGGCCCAAAACGGCGTGCAGCTTGCGATCGTGATTGGCGGCGGCAATATTCTGCGCGGGGCCCAGTTCACTGCGGGCGTCTCGAGCATTCAGGAGGCCACGGCCCATTACATGGGGATGTTGGCCACGGTGATCAACGGGCTGGCACTGCAAGACGCGATCGAGTCGCTCGGTTGCGAGACCCGGCTGCTGACGGCGATTCGCATGGACGGCGTGGCCGAGCCCTACATTCGCCGGCGAGCGAAACGTCACCTGGAAAAGAAACGGATCGTGATTCTGGCGGCCGGCACCGGTAGTCCGTTTGTCACGACCGACACGGCCGCGGCTCAGCGGGCATTGGAGCTCGAGGCCGACATCCTGCTCAAGGCCACGCGGGTCGACGGCGTCTATAGCGACGATCCCGAAAAGAACCCGCACGCCCTGCTCTATAACGAGCTGAGCTATAACGCGGTGCGCGAACAGAACCTGCGGG